>CAUJKA010000201.1 GCA_963204965.1 Planctomycetota bacterium
GATTAGATGAAGACCTTGAGTCCGCGTCGCGATGGACTGACCTCGGCGTAGCTGTCCAGCCTGGCCAGTAGATCGACAGCCCACGGTTTAATGTTGTCGTTCGCGTCAATACTGTTGTCGAGATCGACTCCACAGTACGGATCGTCAGCCGTGAATACAAATCCGACGCCAGCAAGCGAGCTATCACCCTGACATGCTTCGACGGCGTCGTCGAACGTCCCCCAGGTCTTGGGCGAGGTAGAATCAGCGAGACTACCGTCATGAGGTGAGACTGGTGCTTTGGTTTGCTTGCCATCGCGTACGATATAACGCCAAGCGACCCATTGCGGAGTCGATCGCAACGATAGCGGGATCTGCTCAAGCTTGAGATTGGAAGGTGCGTTAGTCATTGCTTGGTAGCGTCCTCGCTTCCTTCACGGGCGATGATCGCACCGAGAGCTTTTAGAATTTGCAGTCCATCTTTTACCTCGCACGCTTTGACCACCGGCTTGGTATCATCAGACAACGACGCGATCTGAGCCCATGTAACGCTTTTCCATTTGCGGCAGCGATACGCGCGGACGGAGATGCCAGATTCACCGAAACGGATTACGAGATTGAGACTCGGCAAATGTCGAATGATGGGTCGACTGAAACGGGTGAGGTGCGACATGGCTAAGCAATCTCCATTGCGGGAGAAAACGCCTGTGATTCGGCATCATCAATCTGCACTTTGATCTGGCCCTTCGGTTTGGATTCATGCTTGATCGACAGCAGCCAGACAACCTGCGAGTCATCCCAGAACACGCCGGCATGCTGCAGGGCGTCGAGCACAGCTTTTTGCACGTTGTCACAATCACGACGACGATCATCAGGAGGTGCGATATCAATGCGAATCGCAATTGGCCCCATCAGCGGCTTAATACCTTTGGCGATCGCTATGCGCCGGACTTGGTGCCGATAGGTGCGTGCATCTTTGGATAGAACAGGACGCCCCTGGTAATAACTGAAGTAATGATTGACCGAGGGCGGATAGGGGAGATCAAACTCGGTAACCATCCTTGCTTCCTTTTAGTGAAATAGAGAAAGCTGGGACGGAGCGAATAGTCGATTCTCACCGACACATCTGCTTGTTCCGTCCCAGCCCCACCCGTGCTAGCTCGAACCAGAGTGAATCAGAACGGCATATCCCCAGGAGGGACTTCACCATTCGATGCAGCCGCGATTCGAATGCGTCGATTGAAGTAGACGTTGGTGTAGTCACCGCGAGTCCGCTTCGTGACTTCCAAGGTCACATCGAGCAGTTCATCGAGTCGCCCAGACAGTTCGCTAAACTTGGAGAGTTCCAAACCCAGCGTCTTTAGATCGCCCTTCACATAAGGGATCGAAGCTTGCGTGATGACCGAGTTCTTGAAGATGTGACGGCCCGCTTGCGAGCCTGACAGCACTTCCAAATCGAACTTGATCATCGGGTCTCCCTTCTGGCTGCTTTCAAGTCGCACCGATTCGATGCGAGCTTGATACTTACCATCGGGGACCTCGTCGTACTCCGGTGCTTCCGCGGTTGCGAAATCATCATCGAACGACGTGAGATCAACAGATTGGTTGGTGGTTTCGTATTCTTCGTAATCGCTCATTACTTAACAGCCTTTCCTGCTGGGGTGCTGCCCGGAGTGGAAGAAGTCGCAGCAGGGCCTTTGCCGGGCGCGGTGCTCTGTGCGTTTGGTTTGGTGTCGTTAGCAACGAATGCCGAGTGAAATGCGGCGTACTCCAATGGCAACACATCTGGGAGGCGACCCGTGCGATCACCTGCCTCGTACGTTGGATGAGGCTTGGTTCGCAGCACTCGATCAACGACGAGGTTGCCGGCAGCGTCTTTGCGTGAGACCGAGTCGCCATAAAGGATGATGTCGACCAAGCCTAACACGACATTCCGAGCACGATCCGGCAAGCTCGGCGTGGTCTTGGTGTACTCGCCCGTTCGCGTTTCGATCGTCTTGTCGACCGCATGCGAGATGAGGATCAATCCGTACGGCAAGCTGGCCAAACGCGTCAGAACACGATGCCATTCGTTCTTGACCAACGCCCAGCCCTTGCCGTGGCCCATATCCCCTTCGTACTCGATGCCATGCTTAGCACAGACGTGGTCCGAGCACATCTTGAACGCGTTATCGACGGTGTCGATCACGATCGTCTTGAAGTTGTGATCCCCCTTTGCAATAAGTTTGCAAGCTTCCAAAAATGCGTCCCACGAATAAGTGGGCACCTTGAAAACTTCCAAATGGTTCAGACCGGGTTCGCATTCAAAGAACATTGCCTCTGGGAATTGGGATGCGAACGAGCTCTTGCCGAGCTTGGGCACGCCATAGAGCAAGATGCTTTGCTTGGCGACGTCCGTGGTGGGCTTGGTTTTTGTGGTTGGTAACGTAAGTGTCATAAACAGGGTTTCCTTTCGAATCAGAACGAGGGTGCTTCAGAATCAACGCGAGACAGTTCTTCGTTGGGTAATGCGATCTCATACAGGTTGTCTGCGACGTTTGGGTTGAACCCCGATTGGCAATACGCCAAATACTCGCAGGGCCGCTGGTATGAGAAACAGTTCGAGGTATTGAGCAGCCATTTGCCACGCCGACGAGCGTCGAGGTATTGCTGCGTGATCTCCCAGACTTCGTCTTGCAGCATGGCGAGACGGTCTTCCGAGAGATAAATGAATTCGCGGTGGAACGCTTCTGGCCGCGAATACCATTCAGCGAGTCGTGCCTGAAACTCCGTTTCCGTTTCGGGCATCTGCCGCTTTGCGCTCGACTTGCCGCTTTTGTTCTTCGCAGCCAATTCCGAGTGCCTTACTTCGTATTCGGCCTGTGTTTCACCCGCACTTTGCTTGAGACGACTCTTGAGCAGCACGTTGTAGATCACGCCGACGATCGGATAGCCAAGTTCCCGCAAGTAGTAGCAGTACAAGGCAATCTGTGTATCGGTCCACAGCTTGTCGAGATAACTCGCATCAACAGTCGATGCCGTCTTATGCTCGAGCAGATAGAGCCCGTCATGGCAACGAACGATACCATCGACCTTGCCAGCGATACGGAACGTTTGACTCTGCCGGCCAGTATCCGGATTGCGGATCTCGCCGACGAACTCCTTTTCAATTGCAACGACTTCGAAATCTTCGGTTTTGTAACGTTCCGCGTAACCACGAATCATCGCAGTTGCCAAATGCCATTGAACCATCTGATTTGAATCTAGCCTGCGATTCTCAAAGGCGTCATCGAGATAGGCGAGGATTTCTCCAAGTCGTAACTCGGTATCCGACGACCGGTACCAAAGCTCGATCGCGGTATGGATTACGCCACCGAAAGACAACGCCTCAGCCCGGTCTCGTGGTCGTAGATTGTCGAGATAGCGGTTCTTGTATTTTCGGGGACAATTGCGAAACGTGTTGAGCGCTGAATAGGTCAGCAGCGACTTGTCGTTCGCTTCAGTTTGGGTGATGACTTGGGACATGGGTGCTTAATTCAAAATGATCGTTTGTGATTGACTAGGAAAAGCTCGACTCGTAACTGTTGGGCTCTTCGAGCGGGATTCCGTTCATTCGTTTGACTCCACGCTGAGCAGCCAACTGCGCTTCCGAGATTGGCCCTAGCGCGGCATTGACCCTGCGGCAGTCTTTACAAATCCGGTTGCCGGCCCCCTTTGAGTGAAAGTTTTCGTTGCACTTCAAGCAGCGACGAAAACCGGGTTCTGTTGGTAGTAATGGCTTGTTCAAGGTGTCACTTTCATGAGGCAAGTAAGAGATCGCAGGTTGAACGTGAGCCGCTAAATCAGCTCGAGTTCTTCAACGTCGAAGTTGCGTTCCTGATCCGAGGTGACCAAGTAGTGCTTGAAGTCGATCTTGGTGACAAACCGACATGGTTCAGCCAGTTGGTTTCGCAGTGCCGAGCACGATTCGTTGAATTCCTTGGATGCTGCTTCGAAGCGATCCACCGCTCGTAGGTACCGCCCCACTGCGAGGGAAACGTTGATGCGGGTTTCGATGTCGGGTGAGCTCATTGAACGTTCTCCGTCTCGGTGACTTGGTCTTGAATCGAAATGTCATCCTCTCCAGTACTAGCTATGCAATTTGGCCGGACCTCGTCCCGAAAAAAAACAATTTCACCCCATTCGACGCCCGCAAAATGCTGGCGAATTACGCCCATTGCTTCAGAAATTCGTCGACGAGACCAACCAAGTCGAAAACCACTCTCGGCTTGATTGCAGGTTTGCAGCAGGCGGGCAAATTTCCGATAACCCGCTGGCAAAGTTCGAATCTGGTGTTCGATCGCGTCAGCTAGATCGAGGTCTTGAAGAGGGTCCCGAGAGACGGTTTGCCGGCGACGATCGTTGTCGGATGTCGAAAGCCCTTTGGTCAGCGACTCACTTTTTCGATGTGGACCTTCGACCATCTTTGAGAGTGACTGCAACTCAGCACCCTCAGGCGGATTGCAGCTCACTTTGCATGATTCGCGGATCAGCTTGGCGACTGCGTTTTGCATCAGTCGTGTCGTGAATGCCTCGATGCTACCCCGACCTGGATTAAAGCGGTCCATGTGTTCAATTACATAGGCCAACAGTTCTTGAGCGATATCCTCCGGCTCCATGCCTGCGAGCTCCGAGCGATGCTCCACGCGACAAACGACCTTCTCCGTCAACTTCGTGGCGTGGGCAAGGATTCTCTGGCGAATCTCCTGAGTGATCAAAGTACTTCCTCCGGCTGGGAGGACGACTTGTTCCGAGTAAATCACCAGCGGAACCGTGCTGCGAATCGGTTAATTCGCAGAGACAACACGGGCTGGCTTATCTCGGACTTAGTCGCATCCGTCAGCCGGAGTCACGGCGACTCAAAGCATGAGTCGTTGGCTCAAAGCGTGAGCCGAGAAGAATTTTTTAGAATTGCCAGCCTGGGTCTTGAGTTGGCCTGTAGCACAGGGACTCGCCTTGAAACGCCTTTCGTAGATGCTCTGCCAGCTCGGTAGATGATTTACTGATACGGTCAATGTCGCGATTAACCTGCTGACGGATATTCTTCCGCGCTCGCGATGCGTCGGTTGAGACGCGTGCTTTGCCACCTTTACCTATGGCCTTTGAAATGTAGTCGATGAGCGATTGCCGCTCCAACTGCAACCGCTCAATACTCGCAAGGTCGCTAAATCCCGTTGCTTCAGCTAACTCTTCATCAATCTCCGCCAGTTTCCTCGCGTACTCGCGGCGAGCTTCTGCGTCGAAGGTCTCACCGGTTGAGCTATTCGATGAGCGACCGCGGACGCCGGTGCGTGCAGTTTCGAGATCAACTGGGTCGAACACCTGGTTGGGATGAGTCAAGAGTTCACGCAGGTACCACAGACCCACAGAATTCGATAGCGAGAATTTTTGACCAGAAAAGCGTATCTGATAGTTTTCACCCTCCAGCCGAAACGAATTGACATCAACTGTATCTCCAATGCCCAGCCGATTGCGCAGCTCGTCAAGCATGTGAGGCTGACAATGCCACCGCCCATTTCGCTCCACGATCAGTTCATCGAGCGCAACCACGATGGTATTGAAGCGAACTGCGAGAGCGTCAACATCGATGTTTGTATGCAGCAGTGTTGAAACGAGGATTACGATTTGCGAGGAAGTAGCAAGCGAAGATGAAGCCGCAAGAAGCGATTCAGCATCACTGCGAACACACATATGGACTGGCGCTGAAGCAAGCCGTGGTGGCAGCCGGCCAATACGATGCACATTGGCATCTGGCAAGTTCAAGCTGTAGTCGATCCGACCTTCGAGAGCTTCCACGATCCGCGTCGCAAGTGATCGCAGATTCAACTTGCAGACAATTTGCGTATCGCGAGTTACCTCGAAGGATTCACCAACGACGCGATTGATCCCAATTATGGTGCCATCGCGGTGCTCGATTACATCGCAGGGTGTGACACCATCGATGGCTAGCGTCCATGCCGCCAGCTCAGGAGTCGCCGTCAGTAGCTTATGACTATCCGCCCACTCTTCAGCCAGTTCTGCTCGCCACAGAAACATCGGTGCCTTGAGGCTTGGGATTCGCGAGATGGTTTGCCAGAGGCGAAGCTGCCTGCATTCTGAGGGTTTCATTTTGCGGAACTCGGATACCGTGATGAATCATCCAACGATCGATTGCAGCGATCCCTAATTGGCGACTGAACCGAATCTTGTTGCCGGAGCAGACCGTTGCAATCACTTCGCCGACGTCCTCGAGGACTATCCGAAACTTGGCGCTCAGTAGCCGTCCGTTCGGAACCAATCGCTTGTTGTGCTCACGCAAAGCATCAAAGATCGCCTCGCTTTTAAACGTGATATGGAGCGTCTTTTCACCAAGCAGCACCTCCTGAATTTCGACCAAAGTGACTCTCTTGATGCCGAAAACCATCCCGGGAGATTGAACGTCTTCGCCAAGTCGATAGATAACATCGAGATTGAATGTCTCTCCATGCTCAAAGAATTCAGGATCTGCAAACAGTTGCTCGCTGAACAAGCGACAATAGAACCGACGTTCGCTGACCAGGTCGGCTCGAATGCGCAACTCACCGGTTTCGAGGTTATAGACAACCAAGTCATAGCCTACTGGACGACGAATGTCGGGTCGGCACTGATCGTTGTCCATGACTTCATCCCGCTTGAGCGAACCGCCGAAACGAATGAGGAAAGCAACCTCGTTGCCGAACTCGTACATCCAGACCGCCGCGCCACCGCCGCGCCGTCGATTGCGGTTGAACTGGTTGGTGCGTTCTTCGATCCTCTTTAGAACGGAATCGCTCGGCAATTCGAACAACGGCGCTTCGAGCGTGCTGTTCATGAAGCAATAGAACGACTGAAATCGCAGCACGATGCGTTCGCAGTTCGCGCGACGCAGCAGGTCCGGATCGTTCAACCAGATCAGCAGCGCGAGGTCGGCCGGTGTGAGATCGCCTTCAGGCAACTCGATGCCGGACTTGGAGACGACCAACAACAGGGCTTCCATTCCCTGGTCGTTGGCAGCTTCGCTAACGTGGAACAGCGCCTCGATCATTTCGGCCGGCGTCGAGCCGTCGTGTGCGTTAAAAATACCGATCAGACACTGCAAGTCAGAATCAGTAAAAACCGTAGATTCGGGGATGTTGAATCCTTGGCTGCGTAGATAAGTGTCGAATCGCATCAGAAATATTCGGAAGCGATTAGGTTCGATCGATCGCAAAATCGCGATGTCGTTGAAATGGGGAAGATGAAAACTGGGCATAAAACACCTGATACAAAATGCGGCTCATTATGTGCGTCCGTGAAGTCAGACCTGCCGCCAGCGATTGCTAGCTATTTTTCCTTTTGGCCCTCTATCAGACGCTAGGCAGGTGACACCTCTGGTCACGGGCGTCCGGAAAATCGGAAAAATCCATACGACCGCTGCAACCAGCTCAGGTGCCGAAAACCGGAAAACCCGACATTTCCCAAGCTTCTCGCTGCTCGTCCCAGTGATCGAGCATAGTGATTTTGCGAAGAGACTTTTCGGAGATTTCTGGTTTCCCTTCGGACAGACGTGGCAAGAAGAGAAGTGTCTCTTGGAGATCGGGGGCGAGCATAGTTAGGCTGAGGATTTGCGAGATGCGTGGTTGGCTGACGTTGCCGATGGTCGCGAGGTGCTCGAGGTCGCGAACTTTGCCGGTTCGTAGTAGCTCATCACAGCGAATTGCGAGGGCCATCAGTCGCGTGATCCGCGGCAGCCCTCCAGGCAGCTCCGGATCATCGCACTGTTCACGCTCTTGCCGCGATGTGCAGTTGAGGACAAGTTTCTTCTTTACCGTATTCATCATGCCGCCTCTTCCGTATTTTGGATTAGCGCAGTGATCGCAGTCGGGTGATACGAGATCGACAATGCGCCCTCAAATCGATCGTATTGAACGCGTGAGACCAGTAACTCCATCAACTGCACTCGTTCTTTCGGACGTAGGATTGCCCAGAGCTGATCGAAATCACTTATCGCTTCCTCAACATCACTGCGACCAAAACGGCTTTGGCTCAACTGCTCGAAATCACTTTCAACCACACCAATCCGAGCTTGCGTCTTGGCGAGCCGCGTCTTTAGTTCTTGACGTCTGGCGTCGTTCAGATCGCCAGCCTCACCCTCCGTGGCCATACGTTTGAGTTCCGCTTCGTCACGTGAACGTTGGCTGGTTAGTTGGCGTAATTGCAAGTCGTGGCGTTGCTGATGCTGTTGCAGCAGTTGCTCCGATTGTTCAAAAACGGCTCGTCGTACCCCCTCGTCGTCAACGACACATCTCAGCGACTCTACGACCGCAGCTTCAATTGCCGGCGCTGGAATCGAACCCGTGCGGCATTGGTTGTGCCCACGCTTGATGGCTGTTTGGCAGACGTAGTAGCGATAGACTTTGCTCTTCTTCTTGGTCGGGCAATGCACCATGGCGTATCCACAGGTGGGACAGTGCAGCAATCCCTTCAACAGCGCGTTGTGGCGATTGACTAAGCGTTTGCCGCTGCCACGACCGTGTTCTTTCAATTGTGTTTGCACCTTATCGAACACACTGGCGTCGATGATCGGCTCGTGCTGGCCGTTGTAGATTTGGTCCTTATGCCTGATCTTGCCGGCGTAAATGACGTTGGTTAGCAACGCGTGCAGCGAACACTTGTCGAATGGTCGACCGCCTTTGTAACGGCCTTTGCGAGTCAGCCAGGTCTTGTTGGCCCAGCCAAGCTGATCTAGTTTCTGGACCACCGGTAGCAGCGACTGCAGACTTAGGTACGAATCAAAGATTTCTCGCACCATCTCCGCTTCTTGTGCGTTGACGACCAGTTTCGGGCTAGTCGAAGAGCGATCGACGTCGTAGCCGAGCACTTGTTGTCCACCGCACCACAAACCCTTCTGACGCTGAGCGGCGATCTTGTCGCTAATGCGTTCGCTGATGATTTCACGCTCGAACTGTGCGAACGACAGCAGAATATTCAGCGTCAATCGCCCCATCGAATTGGTCGTATTGAACTGCTGAGTTACAGAGACAAAGGAAACTCCATTGGCATCGAAGTTCCGCATGGTTTGCGCGAAGTCGAATAGCGAGCGACTGAGTCGGTCGACCTTGTAAACAATGACACAGTCAATTTCGCCCGCCTCGATATCCTTCATCAACTCGTTGTAGGCGGGTCGATCGAGGTTGCCACCAGAGAATCCTCCGTCGTTATAGTGTTTGGGCAAACAGACCCAGCCTTCGGACTTCTGGCTAGCGATGAATGACTCTGCCGCCTCTCGTTGGGCGTCAAGCGAGTTGAACTCAAGGTCCAATCGCTCCTCGGTAGATTTGCGAGTGTAGATCGCACAGCGAATGCGACCTCGATCCTCTTCAGGTTTATTGCGACTCATTTGGATTGTCCTAGTTTGAAGAAATGAAAACCATTGCAGTGCGATCCGGTAATGGCACGCGCAACTGCGGTCAGCGACTTGTAGCGTTCACCGTCGAACTCAAAGCCATCGGTCATGACCATCACGATCAGAAGTTTGCCTTTGTAGTGACGCTCGATCACTTGGCCCGGAGGCGGGATTCGAATGTCCCAATTGGCCGGAATTGACGCTGGGACTTCCTTCTTGGACTTGCGGGCCTTGGGTGGTGTGACCCTGAGCAGCGATTCCCCGGCGACGACTGTGGCTCGCAAGATAGCGCGTTCGCTCAATCCGCCTTCGTCTTCGGCTTGCATCTTCCACGCGACTCGCCGATAGACGTAGCGTCGGTTTCTCGAGCGGCATTTCTCACCGAACAGCTTTTCATATCTGGCTGCTAGCTGACCAATGGTTAGCTCCGACAACTCCGCCAACTTGATTTTCGTGTCAGGACTCATCGTTGGCCTCCTTGTCGCTGCGACTGGTCACGTCGCTTGGTGGCGTGGCCGCTTCTTTCGCTGCGATCGCCTGTTGCTCGATTTGCTTGTTCGCACGCCGCCAGATCGCTTCGACGATCAAGGCTGCGATCTTTGTTTGTTGCTCCTCGCACATGATTTGTTGAATTCATCTCGGACTCTGAACCGGTCTCTCCGAGGCCCGTCGCCTCGTCGTTTTGACCAGTCACAGAGAGCGAGGAAACCGGACTAAACTCAAGCCGTTCGGGTAGAGAGTCTGAGACGATTTCCGAGATTTCTGACGATTGTTCTTTTTCGCGTTTCCACCGCAGCACCGCCCGTCCCAACAGTGTTGCCACCCGCGTTACCTGCTCCGCCGGCGAGACTATCTCACGCATATAACCTCCTGAGGCATGTTTAAGCACATTCAACCTACCGAACCGGACCAAACCGCTCCTCAGGAATAACTATGCAATTTGGCTCGACGACGTCCCAAAAAATGATTTTTTGCAGGCCAAGACGGCCTTTTTGGGGCGCTCTCTGGAGAGTCTCTCGGCGCGGGAAAATCACATAAGCCGGAGGTCAGAGAGACAAGAGAGTCAGAGATTTTCGGTCCCGAGCTCTATCCGAGGGTGGCCCGGTTGGTCCGCTAGAGAGTCTCTACTTGGAGACCCAGAGATCTGCGGAGACTGGCCCAAAGTGCGTTTGAGCCCGCAAAAACCTCGAATAAAAACGAAAAAAGCCGGCGACAGTGCATCGCACCATCGCCGGCTTAAATACTTAACCCGGAGGTCAAACAAAGTTTGACAGGGTTGGTAGAGTTGCGGGAGCCAGATTCGAACTGACGACCTCGAGGTTATGAGCCTCGCGAGCTACCGGGCTGCTCCATCCCGCGTCGAAAATAATAGCAGGGCTCGGACTAGAGTCTAGCCCAAACCAATTTTTTCAAGAAGAATTATCAACCGTTCGCATGCGACTTGCACGCAGAAGACCCCGATAGCTTGCTTAACTGCTCCAGTCAGTTTGATGATGCGGAAACTAAGCTCTGAAGCTCGGCAGGATCTACCTAGTTCCCGCCAAAAGGAGAGTTTTGGCTTTCGGAGCTTCGAGTTAAGAATTGATGCCTGAAAAACCAGGTCTCATGCGAGGACGTAAACCTACCCCTGAGAAATAGCAGGCAAAAGAATGGGGGCAGGAGAATAAAAGCTTCTTTTCCTTCGCGCCAAAAAAGACACTGAGGTAGAACTGACTCGTGGCCAATCTGAAATCTTGGCTTCGGTCTGACAATTTTTGCCCTCACCGCTTAGGCTCGCACTTCTCCCGCGAATTAGTCTAAACCTCTAAACGATCAGCTACCGCGCGGGAGTGATCGTACCCTCACAGGCGATTTATTGCGGCGAGGAGGATTGTGGATTGAGTGAGCGATCCTATTTTGCAGAAAAGTGTAGGCAAGAGAATGAGGGCAGAAGAATGAAGTCGACAACAATCATTAGCATCCTACTTTGACCTAGGGGGAACGGCCTGGTATCAGCTAGTTGCTCTGGGGAACACAACCAATAGACAAGTCTGGTACGCTTCTGAATTCTGGTGGCAGAGTCTTTGAAGCGAAATCGGAGATTAACTTTTGGAGTTACTTAGGGATTGCTTGCGGGGCTGGTTGTCAGGCCGTTTGCGGTTGATTCAGCAGGCGGTGAAGTTTCAGTGGCAGCCGTTGTGGCAGGGTTGGAATCCTTGGATGGGAAAATCTGTTCGATGCCAACGTAGACCCCGACTCCGGCTAGGTACCCGGCCAAGGCCAACGGGGCAATCTTGCGGAGATACCATACGAAGTCGATCCGCTCTAATCCCATCGCGGCAACACCGGCGGCCGAGCCGATGATCAGGCAGCTTCCGCCTGTTCCAGCACAGTAGGCCAACAGATGCCAGAAGGAATGGTCAGTCGGGAACTTGTACATCTCGATACCAGCCGCCACCAGTGGCACGTTATCGACAACTGCCGAAATCAGTCCAATCAAAACGGCAATCGCGGTTTGATTTCCAACTTTGTTGAGTGCTTCTGAGGCTGCATGAAGTATACCTGTGTGATGCAAGCAGCTAACGGCTAGCAGAATTCCCAAGAAGAACAGAAGCGAGCTACTGTCGACTCGCTTGAGAATCTCGACAACGTGAGTCGTACTGCGAGTGTATTCATGGTCGATCTTCTTGCGAATCATCTCGCTGACCACCCAAATCACGCTCAGCGCCAGCATCATTCCCATAAATGGAGGAAGGTGCGTAACCATCTTGAAGATCGGAACTGAAATCAATCCGCCTAGCCCCATGAAAAGCATCAGCTTCTGTTGAGCGGGCGTAATGGACTTCTCTTGGTGATCGTCATCTGGCTCGGGACGTTCGACATCGCCACGAAGTATTAAAGTCAGCAGAATCAGAGGTACGAGCAAACAGGCAAGACTTGGAAGTAAAAGACGAAGCATCACTTCGACTGTTGAGATCTTGGCTTTGATCCACAACATCGTTGTTGTCACGTCGCCGATCACCGTCCATGCACCGCCTGCATTGGCAGCGATGACAACCAAGCCGGCAAACAGCAATCGCGTTTCTCGATCCTTCACGAGTTTCTTTAGCAGGCTGATCATCACGATGGTCGTCGTTAGGTTGTCTAGAACGGACGACATGAAAAACGTCACAAAGGCAATCACCCACATGAGCTTGACTTTGCTCTTGGCGTCGATGCGACGAGTCACCAACGAGAAGCCTTCGAATGCATCGACAAGCTCGACAATCGTCATCGCTCCGAGCAGGAAAAACAGAATCTCGGCAATCTCTGCAACCGCTTCTTTGAGCTGGCCTTTGTAGAGATATTCAATCGCCAAGTCGCTGGTGGCCACATCTGAATGAGCTTGAACGAACCAGTCGGGTATGCCCGAAACCAATGTTCCACTTGCAAGCGCATACATGGTCCAGCACAGCACGCCAGTCGCCAACGCGCTAGCTGCCTTGTTGATGTGCAACGGATGCTCAAGAGCAATACAAAAGTATCCAATTACGAAGAGGATGCAGATTAGAACTAACAAGTTGAGTAACTCCGCGTAGACGCTTTTGTTGTAAGCCTTGGAGGGCTAGTCTGAGTTGATGAAGGTTAATTTGAACAGGGCTGAATTGATCAATGAAGATCGTTGCAATAGCCGGGTTTATACCGGTATTCAGATGCCGCTATTGAGGGTGCTGGTATGAAGGGCGATCCGCGAGGCCAAGATTTTACCTACATTGGCGATTTGGCCTATGGGATCAGAAAGTAGGCTTTTCAAAAAACAGAGCAGGGCAGGGGAGGGCGTCAACATTGCCGACGACTTGATTCACTGGTTGCTCCAGATAGCTTGAATAGCCTGTAGTGGCACCGCGAATCGCACTACGATGTTCGACATGTCCAAGTAGGCGGGTTCTTCTGCCAGGATGCTCTCCTCTTCATTAACATCCTCCAGCGGTTCGCTGGACATCGATGGTCCGTCGCCGATCGAGATGAAGCAAATCAAGCCCACAAGCTCGAATTTGTCATTGAAAATGCCACAGCCACTTCCGCCCGGGGCGAAAGGAGATGAGACTTCCATCCATGCGTCGCCTTGAATCTTGGGATAGCGTTTTACATAGCCACGATCATACGTGTAGAACCGATTTTCCGAATGGTGGACCATCACAATGTCCGAGGCCATCGGTGGCGTTGACTTGGCCAATGGAACATAGGGAAAGTCCTTGCCCTCAAGTTGCACCAAGGCCACATCGCGGTCAGGATTAGCAGCCAGTAGCTTCTTTACTTTGAACACTCGACCATCAGCCAAGATGGCGACCAGTCCATCGCTAATTGATTGAGCAACGTGCCAGTTGGTAAGCAGCAAGCCGTCGGGGCTAACGATAACGCCACCGCCAGTGAAAAAATCCTCTTCGCCATTGCCGCCGCCCAACACGACAGTTGCCTTACACGCGTTCTCAAGTGTTGACGCAGGCTCCGCTTTGGCACTTGGATAACTTTGGACGAAACGTCGCGGCAACCGGTCGACGTCAATCTCGGGAGTGGACTCAGCTTTGGCAATAACCTCTAACGTGCGGTGATAGACGGCGCTGTAAACCAAGGAGTCATCAATAGATTCGTCGAGGCTCTTAAAGAGCGGATAGCCTTGACCTGGGTCGTCCGCAATTTCAATCTCGGGGTACATCTCCTCGACGAACTTTTGGATCACTTCGTTCCGCGGTTCGAACTCTTCCTTGGTCAACTGCTTATCATCGTCTTCGTCCAACTCTTTGAAGACCTTTGCGTATGGCAGTTGAATGCCTTTGAGTCTTGGCTTGAGGTACTTTCGTAGCTCGGATCGCGTTATCGAGCCGTCGCTATCGGCGTCAGCGTATTCGAAGCCGACCGGCAATTTCCCGTCGTCTATCATGGGGTGACTGGTCTTGCAATAGACTCGACCGGCGAAATCTAGCGAGGGGAACTGCTTGGACTCAGTTGAATTGGCCACAATTGCGTGTGGCGAGTCGCTTTGAAGCTGTTTCGTTTGAAAAACTGGGGGGAGTAAAGTGGCAGCAGTCAATAGAACTAGGGATGCGAGAGCCGGGCGAAACTTGTTGTGCACGATCTAATCAACGCTTTCTTAGCATGTGGAGTCCGAAACTTACTCACGAATCTAATTCCTGAGCAGTGGAAATGCTACCCGTTTATTTCGGCTCCGTTCTGCTCTACACTGGTTTGGATCAATAATTCTTGGATGCACGCCCCTGATGAACTCTGTGAAACTCTCGCTTGAACAACAAATTGCGATCTGCCAACAGATCGCCAGGTTGACGCATTCCAAGTTGCCGCTGGAGTCACACCTTCAAGAAATTGCTAAGTCCGAAAGCGGTTCATTGGCTCAATCCGCGGCAACTGTCGAGCAGCAGTTGGTGCAAGGTAAGCGATTGGCGGATGCGCTGGCTGCTGAAGATACTCGCGATTCGCGAATTCTGGCTGCGTGTATTGAAGCGGGCCAGTCTTCCAACCGTTTGGATAAAACCTTGGAAGAGTGGACGTCGATGCACATTGCCAATGCCCAGTCTGCCAAGCGACTGCGGAGTGTCATGGTTTATCCTGTCTTGCTCATATCGATCCTGCTCATCTCCATCGGACTCACGTCATGGCACTTGATACCGGAGATTCGAGACACGTACGAGTTGTTCGATCGAAACTTGCCTGCCTGGCTTGAGTGGTTGGTTTGGACTCGCAATCATTTTGCGTGGATGATCGGCTTGATGATTCTGATGACCTTCGCACCGTTACTGCTTTGGCTGCGGCGGCGATTTGTTCGCGACTCGCAAGGCGTGCCCAAGCAGAAGGTGAAGCGTATGCGACTTCAAGCACTGGCAACGCGTTTGGCTCATGTGCAGTTAATGTCATCGCGACCGCTAAGCGAGATTCTGCCGCGATGCATGCAGGCCATGGGTTTACCGAAAAGCGAATGCGAATCGGCATTTAAGCGATTGCAGGAGCAAGGTCCACTTGTGCCGCTGCCAGCAGAAACTTCGATGTTGTTGGGAGCCGTCTACGGTGGAGTGCTCAATCGCGAGAAGGCTATGGAGCTGTTGGATCAGATTGGTAAGCAGTTGAGCTTTCGAGCTGATGTTGAATCGCTGCGCGAGTCGCGTTGGCTTCCGATGTTGGTTGCGATCATCGTCTGCGTGGTCGTGCTAGTCTCGTATCTTCTACTGATCTATCTGCCATGGGTTGAATTGCTAAGGCAGATTGTCAAAGAGTAATCATTGCACGATTGCCCAGTTGCGATGTTCAATCTGCATCGATCCTGATTTGGGGTGGGTATAGATGAATGCAGCCGCGACGTACGGATTACGCTCGCAGAATTCGATCGCAGGTTCAATTCCCATCACGAACAACCCCGTCGCGATCGCGTCGGCAATTGCACCACTTGGGCAGACAACCGTCACGCTCATCATTTGATCGGCGGGCCAACCTGTTCTGGGATCGATTATGTGGCTGTATCGTTTTCCGCCGAAGTGAAAGAACTGCTTGCCTGAACCGCTGGTTCCTAAGGCTTGATCTCGCAACGCAATGGTCTCGATCAATTCTTCAGTACGCCAAGGATGTTTGATGGCAACCGTCCACTCGGTGTTGAGACCCATTCGTGAGCCGCGGGCAACGATTGAGCTCAACCCGCCGTGGATCATGAAGTCTTGAATCCCCGCGTCCAATAGCTTGCGAGAAATTCGGTCCAATGCGTATCCTTTGCCGATGCCGCCTGGATTGAGCTTAATACCTGGCTCAGTGAGACGAACCGTACTGCCTTGGGCGTCTACTGCAATGTGCTTGGTACCGACAGACTGTAATGCCAATTCGATCTGTTGCTCAGAAGGCATTGAGCCCTGGCGTCGCGAAAAGCCCCAGGCCTCGGACAAACTTCCGGCAGTAATGTCAAAGCAGCCTTTGGTCCAACGATGCGCATCGATAGCAAGCTGAATCACTTCTAGGGTGATAGGGTCGACGTGGACTGGACGTTCAGAAGCGAAACGATTGAGCTTGCTGAATTGACTTTGCGCTCGATAGACGCTTAGTAAGTCTTCCACTTGATCAGCAATGGCCAGGGCGTCAACTGCGACTTCAACGCCAGTGGAGTACTGTCGCTCGTTGAGCAGGATTTCAAACTCGCAAGCCATCGCTGGCCGGCTGATCGATTGCAAGGGACGGGAGATTAGACTAACGACACTCTCAGCCCCATCTTCGGTAGGCGATTTAGCAAGCGATGGATAGTTTGGGACAAGCTGTGCGAACCAATCTTGCATCGATCGCAGGTGTGACGGCGAAGGTGTCGCAACAACAGGCTGGGGCGCCGATTTTTCGAGTTCTTCGCGATTGTTCGTCATTGTCTGTCGGCGAATCTTTGTCGAGCGTAGGGTTTGTGGCTGGAAATCAATCTTCGCTGGCAAAGCAGTTTATGCAAGCCGCACCGAACCCAGGTGGACCATTCGGGGTGCTTGGAATACGGCACATTCGGAACTTTCCGTACAAATTCTTAAATTTGGAGCGGTAATCGACAACTTTGACTCAATTTCCCAGGATGGTGACTTCAATTTTGTACGCCTGCTGCGAATAATCAGAACACGATGGCTTTTAGTGATTTTCGTGCGAAGTAGTGTAACCCGCAGGTTTTTCCATGACCCGACCAGCTTTGCTCAAACTGTCTTTCCTTGCGATAGCCTCAATTTTCATGACGGTTGCGCAAGGATCAGCGTTGGCACAGGAATCGATCATTCCTCAACCAAGCGGGCAGATTATTCCGGCTTCGCCTATCAATCCGCCGCCGGTCTTCAGCCAAGGTCAGACCAAGGCAGCTCCCTCAAATAAGAGCCAGTCGTCTCAGCCCAAGGGTCAAGTCGTCCAAAAGCCCGTCGTCCCTGCGAGCGCCGAAGTCGCAGTTTCAGGCATGACTTTTGTAGCCATCAGTCCAGATCTTAAGTCGATAGCCGACGGCAAAGAACCGTCGTCTCTCAGCGAGCTTCGCGCTTTAGAAAAACAACAAAGTCAAGTCGCTAAAACGATACAGCAAGTCACCGTCAACATTCAGCAAGGATCAGCACAGGGCAGTGGTGTCATCATCACCGAAGATGGTTACATCCTCACTGCAGCGCACGTTGCGGGTTCGCCTGGACGCTACGCGACAGTTATCTTGCACGACGGGACTCGTCTGCAAGCCAAAACAATGGGAATGAATCGAGATCATGACGCGGGATTGATTCGCATCGAAAATCCAACTCGCAAATTTTCGCATGCAACGCTCGGGCAAAGTTCCGATCTTAAAGTTGGTCAGTGGGTCGTGGGTGCAGGTCACCCAGGCGGCTGGCAACCAGATCGCGGAACGGTCATTCGCGTTGGTCGATTGCAGAAGATGGTTCCTCGTAGCAAAGAACCTCATACACTTTTCACCGATGTTGCACTGATTGGCGGAGATAGCGGAGGACCTCTGTTTACGCTTGATGGAAAGCTGATTGGAATTCACTCTCGCATCGGGACCGAAGTTACCGACAACATGCACGTGCCCATTGATGTGTTTAAGGCCAGTTGGGAACGTATGGCCAAACAAGAGGTTTGGGGTGTATTGCCTGGATTTGGTCCTCCATACATTGGAGTGACAGGCAAGTCCGATGGACCTGCTAAGCTAGCTGAAATCGAAGAGGATGGCCCTGCAGCCATCGCTGGCTTGGAAAAGGGAGATACCGTTACCATTTTTGATGGCAAGAATATCTCGACCTTTCAAGAGCTGATCGACGCTGTGCAGGCAACGACTCCAGGAGATGTAGTATTGGTGACCGTGCAGCGAGGCACTGAAGTGATTCGATTGCCGGTACAAATTGGCTCACCGCGACAGAAGGGCAAGAAGTAGTAGAAGGCACATTCCATGTGCCGTCCGCTGTTTTCCAAAGCCACTGATGCTTAGCGAGTAATGGCTTAGAAATCGCGAGCAATGCAAGGATGGTAAGAAGATCAGGGGTAAGAAGATTCGAGATCGTATTTTCTTACCAACTCTGAAAACGAACTTAGCTTCATTCTTCTGCCCTCATTCTATTGCCTTAATTTCCGTCCTCTGACTTAGCACAATGGCGTGTTGCGAGGTCAGACTAATGGTGTTCGTGGTTTTAGCCTTCGATCAAGGATTCATTTTGAGCTAAGGTTAACCATCATCGGACCTCTACACCCGCCCTACGTTCCAGCACATTTCGTTTGCCGCCCAGATTAGCACCCGCGAGTAATGAACTCTCCCGCGCGCTTACTGTACCGTTAGAGGTTGACTAATTCGCGGGAGAGTCGCGTGGCGAGTAATGCGAGCCATAAGCGGTGAGGGCGAAAAGTAGCTGATCGAAGTTGATTACTCTTGATCGTCCGCAAACTATTCGACCAGAAGGACCCCGGCAACGAACCGATCAACACTGGTCCATCACCACTCTAAACGCAATGGCGTGTTGCGAGGTCAGACTAATGGTGTTCATGGTTTTATCCTTCGATCAAGGATTCATTTTGAGCTAAGGTGAATCGTCATCGGACCTCTACACACGCCCTACGTTCTGCGTTCGACCCTACCTATACAGCAAGAACGTCTCGCGGCGGCGTTTGAATTCGCTGGTGCCTTGTAGCGACAACTCGAGAAGTTGCTCAACGCTCTTGCCTTCAAGAATTGCCTCTGAGCAAAGTTTGTTTCCGAGCAATCGATTCAGACTCTTCGTCTCCCACTGCGACGGAAACAGTTTGCGGAGCGAGCAGGCGAGAGCGAAGCCTACTCGTAACGGTTCAAACACCTCGCGATTGGTAATGACAATGTTGACTCCCTGGCAGAGTTGCTTTTCGTGCTTGCTGCTGGTCGGAGTGAATTCGATGGGAATGAAGGTAACGCCGGGAATGCTCATGCGATTCAGCTCGGCAGCCAAATCCATGCCGCGAATCCAAGGTGCTCCAATGACTTCGAAAGGCGTGTCGGTGCCACGCCCCACAGAGATGTTCGTTGTCTCCAGTAGTCCGACTCCAGGGTAGAGCAGGGCCTGTGTCAGCGATCGCATGTTGGGACTAGGGTTGATCCATGTGAGTCCCGTATGATCCCAAAGCTGATCACGAGACCAATTCTCACAGCGAATGATTTGAAGGTCTACCTCCAGCTTCTTCTCAGCCTTAAGCATCTGCGCGATCTCACCAATCGTCATCGCATGACGCACGGGCAGGCTGTGAAATCCAACAAATGACTCGCTGCCGGGATCGAGCATCGGTCCTGCGATTTCAACGCCACCAATTGGATTGGGGCGATCAAGAATTACCAGTCGCTTTTTGTATTCAGCAGCCGCAATCATCGCTTCACCCATAGTCGAAGTATAGGTGTAGAATCTCGCGCCAATGTCTTGAATATCGAAGACGATTGTATCGACCTCTTCGCACATCTCTTTTGTGGGTCTGCGTGTCTCGCCGTACAAGCTAAAGATCTTTAACCCCGTTTTGCCTTCCTTGGCGTCACCAACTTTGTCGATATCAAGCTTGCCTTCGAATCCGTGTTCTGGGCTGAACAATGCGGCAAGTTTTACATCTGGTGCGGCATGAAGTAGCTCTACAGTAGTCTTACCTTCGCGACTTCTTCCGGTGTGATTGGTAATCAATCCTACGCGTCGTCCGGCAAGTTGCCTGAACCCGTCTCGCTGCAAAACATCCAGCCCAGTCAAAACGTCGCTTTGCTTTGCGGCTTGCGTAGAAGATTGTTGGGCGGAGGAGGGCAGGGCAGGGGAGTGTTGACTTGATGGCGAAAGTGAACCGGCGACTACGTTGAGGATCTGTCCCGCCAGCGGATTAACCAGACCTTTGCCGTTGGGGTGAACGCGATTGCTCAAGAAGATGAAGAACAGATCCAAGTCGGGATCGATCCAAAAGACGTTGCCCGTGAATCCACCGTGACCGAAGGCGCTATCGCTAAGCAGATCGCCGCGATTAATCGAATACCCAGTCCGCTTATCCCAGCTCAATCCTCGGCTACCTGTGGAAACTGGATAGGCTCGCGTCATGGTGTGAACCGTTTGAGGCGAGAGAATTGAAATATCCGGTTGGCCTTCGGCTTTAAAGGTGCCTTGACCGAGCATCATAGTGGCATACTTGGCGATATCGCCAGCGGTGGAGAATAAACCGGCATGGCCAGCGATGCCTTTGAGTTCATAGGCTCGCGGATCATGCACTTCACCTTGCATCCAGCGACCTTCGCGTTGCTCCGTCGGCGCTGCACGCAATCGCAATGGTTCAGGCGGTAGATAGCCGGTTTCAGTCATCCGCAGCGGCGCGAAGATCTCTCGTTGTGAGAATTGATGAACATCTTCGCCGGTGATCTTCTCTACAAGCTTGGCTAACACGATGAAGTTGACGTCGGAGTATTTGAACGACTCGCCGACTGGAGCAACTAGACCAAGCTCGCAAATGCGTTGCCAAGCCAGCTCGGGACCGTCCAGGTAATCTTTCAGAGCGTTATCGGGGATCAATCCGCTTTGGTGAATCAGCAGATCTTGAATCGTGATCTTGTCCTTTCCGTTGGGAGCGAACTCGGGAAAGTAGTCGACCACTTTCGCAGACAGACGTAACTTACCTTGTTCGACCAGCTTCATAATACTGGTTCCCGTTGCGACAGGTTTAGTGACCGAAGCCATATCAAACACCGTGTCGACGGTCATTGGTTCTGTGGTGGGTTCGACACGCTTGTTTCCGAAAGCTTGTAGGTAAGCGATCTTGCCCGACCTTCCAAAGCAGATCACGCATCCCGGCATCTTCCCGTCAGCGATTCCCTGTTTCGCTAGCTCGGCAACTTGCTCAAGCTTGGTGACGTTAAAGCCCAGTTGATCGGCGGGAATGACGGGAAGTTGTTGCGCTCTGAGACTTGAGTACAAGCCAACATAGCTTGTGAAGGCCAGCAAGAGTCCAGCGATGATGGATCGAGTATTCATACTTCTCTCTCGTCGAAATCAGTTGATGCGACTAACATAGGTGCTTTGGTCGGGCCGCTGGTCGGAATAGGTTTGTCTATTGCTGTTGTGGCGAGCCGAGGTAAACCAAAAATCTAATTCAATTTCAAACTCAATATCCGATTTGTCGAATGCAGAACCTGACTACCGAAAGCCGAAATCCTCGATCGAAGGATATCGATCAGTTGAATGCCCTTCAAATCGCTCAGCTCATGAACGAGGAAGACGCACAAGTGGCCTCAGCGGTCGGTCGCGAGCTTGGCAATATCGCCATCGCTATCGAGTGGGTTGCGGATGCGTTTCGCAATTCCGGTCGCCTATTCTACATAGGGGCAGGCACATCTGGGCGGCTGGGAGTGCTGGATGCTTCAGAATGTCCGCCAACTTTCAGTACGCCTCCGTCCATGGTAGTTGGCATTATCGCCGGTGGTAGTAAAGCGCTGACCACCGCGGTGGAAGGTGCCGAAGACGATTTGCAACAGGGAGCCATCGACCTTCAGGCTCATCAATTCAGTCGTCATGACATCTTAGTCGGCATCGCTTCCAGTGGTCGAACTCCCTACGTCATCGGTGCACTCGATTACGCGGCGAGTCTTGGAGCGAAACGGATCGGACTGACTTGCAATGCTGAATCCGAAATGCAACAGTACGCCGACCTGATGCTTTCGGCAGTAGTTGGTCCAGAGATCTTGAGCGGATCGACGCGACTGAAGTCAGGTACGGCGACGAAGCTGATTCTCAACATGCTAACAACCGGAGCCATGATTCTAATTGGCAAGACTTATGGAAACTTAATGGTGGATCTACGAGCCAGCAATCATAAGCTCAAGATTCGCAGCCAGCGGATCGTAAGCGAGATCACCGGACTGAGCGTCGAAGAAGCCAATACAGTCTTGCAACAATGTGGAGGCGAAGTCAAAACGGCGATCGTTTCCAACCTGCGCGACGTTGATGCAGATCGAGCTCGGCAGTTGTTAGTCGACGGCGGTGGTCAATTGCGTCGAGCGTTGAATTGATGGATCTACGTTCACTAACTCACGATACTTCGGAGATTCTTAGATGAACCAGGTCAACACATCGAACCGCGAAGGAGCTCTGTTTCTTGGGATCGACGGTGGAGGCACCAAGACTCAGGTGCTGATCGGTCGATCCAATGGGCATGATTTGGAAGTGCTTGGGGCAGGGCAGGGGGGGCCAAGCAATCCGAGGGCTGTTGGCTTTGAAACTGCATTCGCGAATATCACCTCTGCAGTTGTCGCTGCATGGAGCGATTGCGGGCTTCCCAAGAGTCCTATCGACTGCGCTGCGGTCTGTTTGGCAGGCGCTGGCCGAGAAGATGAACAAGCCAAGGTCCGATCATGGATGATTGAACAAGGGATAGCGTTGCGAGTCCAAATGATCAGCGAGGCCGAAGCCGTTCTTGCCGCAGCGCGTTGTCAGAGTCTAGAAACCTGTGTTACAACGAGCGTTGGAAGCAACAGCGCGGACGCCGAGGTTGCCTTGATTTGCGGAACGGGTTCATTAGCTTGGGGGCGCCGCACCGACCAGACTTCGCGAGTCGCTAGAAGCGGTGGATGGGGATACCTTCTTGGCGACGAAGGTAGCGGTTATTGGATTGGCCAACAACTCTTGCAGCTTGCCTGTCGCGCGGCGGATGGACGATCTAAGGATGAGCTTATGCTCAATGCAGTACTAAAGAATCTACGCCTGAATTCGGCCAGCGAATTAGTCGCCTGGTGTTACGGAGACAGCGCAAGTCGCAATCGGATCGCTAACTTAGCCAAGTTGGCGTTCGAGCTTCGCGCGGTTGACTCAGTTAGCTCCATCATCGACCACGCGGCGACCGAACTAGCCTTGATGATTGCCGCGGTGATTGAGCAGATTGAAGTCCGTAGCTTCTCTCTAGCTGTAGCTGGAAGCGTTGTAGTTGCTCAGCCTGACTTTCAGCAACAGATCTTGGCTCGGCTGAACGAACAAGGTTTTTCGCCCAAACAGTTTAGCGCTGTGAGTCATCCGGTTCGTGGCGCCTTGAGGTTGGCTATCGACGGATGATCGGTGCAGCATTAAGTGTTGACCTCGGATCGCTGAGCCATACTAAGGCTTGAATGTATCTGGATCACGATCTTCGTTACCGTTGATTGTCATAAAGTCGTTGATCAACTCGGGCGGCGCATCGTCGGGAATCCAAGCGGCTTGTCCATCGGCTTTAGCGGCTGCAACACCTCCTTGGTGACAGCCACCCATCTTGATCAGTCCTTTACCCGACGCGCTGACATCGATGGGCTTGGACCATTCGTGAATTGGGTTGGCCGCTTCGACAACCAAGAGCGTTCGATCTTTGCCATCTGTAATATCATTGGGTGTTAGATTCGAGGTTCCCGGGAAGGCAGTTCCGGGGCCGGTGAGCAGAAAGTAGTTTGCTTCGGATGTGATTGAATTCGCACCAACTGCGGGACTAATGTAGCACGATGGGCATTCGGTAAAGAGTTTAGCATTAGCTTCCGAGTCCCAGGACTTGTCAAAGTCGTACCGATTGTACAGAGCGTGCTCACCCATCTCACGAAGGATGAGTACGCGCCAACTGTGCTTGGGCTGTCCCTTCTCGTCATAGACAATCGGCGGCGGATACGTTCCATATGTCGCTGCGTAGGTGTCCAATGCTCTCGCAATTCGGCTCAACTGATTCATGCATTGAGTGCGGTTGCGGCGATCTTGAACAGTCTGGATCAACGAACTTGATCGCAAAGCGTCGATCGAAAACCACGTCACAAGGCCAAGAACGACAACGGTGGCTGTGACAGCACCCGCGATCGTATAACGCCGCCGTTTGGTTGGAGCGTTGTCCACGGGCTGAGAGGCAAAGACGACTGCTGGCGGTTGGGCGGCTCGATCGCGTGGAGATGTTGTACCAGAGTTCGCAAAAGTGTTTGTACTAACGGCTGCTGGAAACAGCGCTGGTGGCTCTTGGGTCGTTAACGCTTGCGATTCTTCGGCAGTGGTCGAATCTAACAAACCAGTCGAGTCTGACTGACCCGCAACGAAAAGGGTCTTCGACGAAAGGTTCTTGGGTTGGTTTGCACCCAATATTGGCAAGGTCACCACTTTTCCGCAACTTGCGCATGGTCCTGTTCGTCCGGCATACTTGTCCTCAACAAAAGTCTTCTTAAAACAGTAGGGGCAAGTGAATTGAAAAGGCATGGTGCTGGCCCAGGCAAAAAGATGCGTTGGAGATTTGCTGATTCTAGATTGTACGAACATCTTTCAATCAACGGCTAATCAACGATAGCGAAATCATTTTAATCTCTACAGAGCAGGGCAGGGGAGCCGATTTCTTGAGAGCAGTTATTCAACGCGTCTTAAGCGCAAGTGTGGTAGTCGACGGTCAAACTGTTGGCGCCATTAACCAGGGTTTGCTGGTCTTACTGGCCGTCGGTCAGGGCGATGACTGTGCCGATCTGGATTATATGGTCGGCAAAGTCTCTGGACTGCGAGTTTTCGAGGATGCCGAGGGAAAGATGAACCTGAGCGTCCAAGAAATTCAGGGCTCGGTGCTTGTCGTCAGCCAATTCACTCTGTACGGCGATGTCCGGCGCGGAAAACGCCCCAGCTTTACCGACGCAGCGCCACCGGCAATTGCTGATCAGTTGTACCAAGAATTCTGCGGCAGCCTGATCGAAATGGGAATCCCAGTCCAACGCGGTGTGTTCCAAGCCGACATGAAAGTCCATCTTGTCAACGATGGCCCCGTCACGATCCTACTGGACAGCAAGAAACTGTTTTGAAGTTTGAAGTTTGAAGTTTGAAATCTCAAGTCTCAAGCCTGTTGTCACTTCCAGCCGGATAGGGTAGGGGGTTGCTGCAAATTGTTAGGCGGTGGATTGTTGGGAGCCTGGCCGCCGAGATTCGGGCCGCTGAGATTCGGGCTGCCAAAACTGGAACCGCCAAGATTCGGATTTGTTGGAGCGCTGGGTTGAGTGCTCACCGGATTTCCTGCGCTAAAGCCCCCCTGCTGAACGCTGTTGTTGAAAGTTCCACGCTGATTCGGATTCGCATTGGAAAGACCTTGTTGCATCGGATCACCCTGCGCGAGATTGGATTGTCCAGTTTCACCTGCCGTCAGAGTTTCATTCAAACCTGGGATGCGGTCGCCTAAGTCCTTAACTGCGTCGCCAGCGCTTTGAAGTCTATTCCGTATGGATGCAATCATCTCGGTCATCGTGTGAGGCACATCAGGATTCATGTTGTACCTAGACATGAAGCCTTGATCTTGCCAAACCAGTAGACCGACGATGGTTAACTTGATGTAGGTGACAACGTTTGCGAAACGACTGTTGCCCCAAAGCTTGAGCGCGGTGCCGAACGAGTCTTTAAAGCGGTAAGAACCCTTTTTGAAATCGATCGACCAAATCTCATCCAAAATCAAGTGACTTAAGAAGCCAAGTACGACACCCGACGTTTTGAAAAGTCGGATGGAAATGTCCTCGTGCGACATTACCAAAAAGGCAAACATGCCGCAGATTGCAGCCGCTGGGATGCTGTGCCACATGCCTCGGTGAACCGTGTAGCGACGAAAGATCTCCGCAAGCACAAATCGAATTGCGACGTAGGTGAGTATCGCGATGAGTACCATCGTGTCCGGTTGCAGATCCATTTTCTGCAAGCGATCAACCATCAACATGGGAACGACAGCCGCGCCTAACGCGGTCGCTTCGCGTAAAGGTCGCCCCGAGTTGCTATCCAGATCCGGTAACATTCCACTGACGCTGCACAAAGTTCCCGCAACAATGCAGGTGTCGATATTCATCTTGGCTTTGTATCCAGCAAATGCCAGTAGAACACCCGTTGCCGTGCTGACGGTCATGTGTGTTTTGAAATCGGCCATGGCTTATCTCGAGTTCGACTTGCTGGAATCGGCGACGGGAGGTTGGGACAGAGGCTCGGTTTTAGTCAATTTCGACGCGCAAAGTCAGGTCATTTTCTCGTCAAACTTTTTGCTAGCACCCCCTGCTCTAAAAATCAGTTTTTTAGCGCAACCCGAAGCGTTAGCGAGGGACTGTTACGTTATCCAGCCAAATCCAAGACGCCCCTCGCTAACGCTTCGGGTTGCGAAAAAGCCTTTCAAACCGAGAGCTTTGTTGCCAATCGGTCTTCGAATAGACGGCCAAATTTGCTACACCCTCGGGCAGAGAAGAAATTTCGGCGGCCAGCGAACGTTCCGTCGCTTCGTTGGCAAACACCCGCGCATACCTAAGCGAGAATCTGAAAGTGCAAGCTTACGACCTAATCATGCTGATCGTGCTAGGCATGTCGGCGATATTCGGAGCCATCAAAGGCTTGGCTTGGCAAATTGCGTCCTTGGCATCAATCACCGTTAGCTACGTCGTTGCTTGTCGTTATCGCGGTCAAGTTGCCGAGATGATCGATGCGCAACCACCATGGAATATGTTCTTGGCGATGCTGATTCTGTACGTTGGAACAGGCTTCGTAATCTGGGTCGGCTTCAGGCTGATGAGCAGCGCGATCGACAAGATTCGGCTGAAGACTTTTGATCGTCACTTGGGAGCGATTTTTGGTTTGGGGAAGGGCGTGATTTTCTGTTTGCTGATCACCATGTTTGCCATGACGCTACTTGGTCCTAAGCAGCAGTCGGCCATTTGTCAGTCTCGCTCGGGCTACTACATCGCGGCATTCTTGGACAAAGCCAATTTAGTTCTCCCACAAGAGGTTCATTCGACCATCGGCGAGTATCTTGCCAAGCTGGAGAATCAATTGAAGCAAGGCCAACAGAATCCGCCTTTGGACGATGGCAGCGGCAACGGCATGTTCAATACTCCCAATCTGTCCAATCTCTCCAACGGGTTACAGCAACTTCTTCCGAATCAACTGAACGATCTGCTTCCACAGAGCAATCCGGTAGGTTGGCCCAACACGCCGAACCAGCCCAACAATTCAACTCCCAACACAACTCCAGGCGGCTTTCCAGGCTTGGGCGGTTTTGGCAACGGCCAACCACCAGCCAACTTCGGTCCAAACAATTTGCCTCAAAATGGCTCGGGCGGACAGAATGGATTTGGAGGTTCGCAACCGAACAATTCCGGATTCAATCCCGGATTCGGAAACGGCGCCGGCAACAATGGCGCTGGCGGTTTTGGAACGGGCTTACGACAGTCCGGCGGAAACGGAAACAGTTCCAACGGAAACAACTCAGCCGAACTCCCAGGCGGAATTTTTCCGCGGTGATTCGATTCCGGGTTCGCTTTCCGTTTTTTGATTCCGGCTTCTCGACTGCGATCCGACGCGATCCAGATGAAGACTACGGCGATTGATTACGACGCAGGAACAGCAACAGCAGAGCAATGCCCGCGAAACAAAGTGCAATTCCTGCACTGACTAAGCAAAACGCTGAAAACCCAACAAAAACCAGCACCCAAACCGAACATAAGAAACATTATCGGACGTTGCTATTTGGTTGTTTTGGCCTGCAAATTCAGGCCCTGCTTCACAGCTTCAGCTTGTTGGTTGATCAAGCTAAAGCTTCTTATGTTGTTGCCGATGTTGATTGCTGGCCGCCGAAAGTTTGTCGGCGCAGTTGTCTAGACTGGCTGCGTCGCTGGTTGCGAGTCGTCCAGGTAGACGCCCATGCGCCGAAACTTGCCGTAGCGATCTTCGATCAGTTCGTCGATCGGTTTCGCCGTCAGTTGTCGCAAGGTGCTGACCAAATAGCTCTTCATTCGAGCTGCCATTTTGTGGTGGTCGCGATGAGCTCCGCCAAGCGGCTCTTCTATCACGTCGTCGATCACGCCAAGTTCTTGCAAATGAGTCGATGTGAACCGCAACGCATCGGCGGCCCGCGGCGCGTGTTGGTGACTCTTCCAAAGAATCCCCGCGCAGCCTTCCGGACTGATGACTGAGTAGTATGCGTATTGCATGACGGCGATTCGGTCTCCAACGCCAATGCCGAGAGCGCCGCCTGAACCGCCTTCGCCGATTACGATGCAAATGATAGGCGTCTTCAGTTGGCTCATCTGGAACATACTTTCGGCAATGACCTGAGCCTGGCCGCGTTCCTCGGCGCCAACTCCGGGATATGCGCCGGGAGTATCGATGAAGCAGATGATCGGCATGTTGTACTTTTCAGCCATGCGCATTTTGCCCATTGCCTTGCGATAGCCTTCTGGGTGCGCGCAGCCAAAGTGACAAGCGGCTCGTTCCTTGTAGGTTCGTCCTTTTTGGTGTCCAACGACCATGACTTTGTACTGGTCGATTTTGGCAAAACCGGTCAGCATGGCGCGGTCGTCGCCGAAGTGCTTGTCGCCGTGCAATTCGACGAACTCTTCAAAGGCCAAGTTCAAGTAGTCACGGGTATACGGACGGTCTTTATGTCGCGAAACTTGAACGATCTGCCATGGGGTGAGCTTGGAGTAAATCTCTTGAGTCACCGCGCTCCATTTGCGGCGCAAAGAGATGATCTCGTTCTCAATCGCTTCGTCGCCAGGACCGGCTTGTTGCAACTGTTGTATTTGAGCTTCGATCTCAAGCATGGGAGCTTCGAAGTCGGGGCCAGTTGGATTGCTCATTGTAGGAAGACCTTTCTATTCTTTCTTCTTGCCCGACAGATCGGACACTTGTTCTTGATTGTGAATTCGACCGGCCGTTGGCACATCGTCGAAGATGCTCGCCTCGGGAATGCGAGGCTGTTTCTTGAAGATCTTGGTGGCTCGCAATATCTTGAGCAACTCCCACATCGACTCAGGTCGATCGGTAGGTTTCTTAGCCATTGCCGCTTTGATGACGTTGGCAAATTCTTGCGTCACATTGTCATTGGCAACAAGCGGCGAAGGAATGGACGCTGAGAGGTGTTTACTGAGCAGCTCGTTGGGAGTCGAGCCTGTGTAGGGAGGCTTGCCGGTAACGAGCTCGAACAACACGCAACCAAAACTATAAATGTCGGAGCGCTGATCCAACGAAGATCCGCGGATCTGCTCGGGAGACATGTAGCTGCGAGTTCCCGCGACGGTCTTGGGCTTGCCCGCAAACCACTTAGCAAAACCGGTCTTCATCTTCTGCGAGATGGTGAAGTCGATCAGCTTGACGTCGCCATCGCGCGACACCAAAAAGTTGTCAGGCTTGATATCGCAGTGAACCCAGCCTTGGCTGTGCATGTAATACAAAGCTTCGGTGCATTGCACAGCGATCTTGTCTAGCATGAACGCGATCGACTCAGGCCCGCGACGCAAGGCTTGCTTGATGTTCAATTCGCTGAATAGTTCAAGGACCAAAAAAGCCGGAAGGTTTTTCTCAAGGAACAGGGCGTGCATTTTGATCACGCACGGATGGCTCATTTCGTGAGCGATCTCAAACTCATTTTTCAAGAAGCCGACTTCGTCTTTTCGATCCCGGAAGTCGTCTCGCAAGACCTTAAGTGCGTAACGATTGCCAGTTGCCGTTTCGATGGCCTCCCAGACTTGACACGAGTTCCCCATGCGGATCAGCCGGGCGAGCCGGTAGGGACCTAAGAAGTCGCGTACTTTCGTCATGTGCAGACCTTTGGATGTAATTCTCTGTAGCTAAAAAACTGCCCAACTCGTGCTCGCTCGCGATCCCTCGCTAACGCTTCGGGTTGGGATTACCCGGCGATCCCTCGCTGACGCAGCGGGTTGGGATTGCCTCGTGCTGTCCGGCGATCCCTCGCTGACACTTCGGGTTGGTAGCCTCGCCAGTCCCTCGCTGACGCAGCGGGTTGCGATCGCATAGCGCAATCCTCTACTATAATCAGTCCAGTCGTGCAGACCTAGCCGAGTACCCGCCGCGAGGGCTGCTTGCATTGCAGAGTTTGCTTGTTTTTTTGAACTTTTTTCTTTACTGATACGACTAGCTTTGCTTTAATCCCAACCCGCTGCGTTAGCGAGGGATGTCTCGAAAAATTACAGTCAGTCCCTCGCTAACGCGGCGGGTTGGAAAAATCCCTCGCTAACGCCCGCGGTTCAGACATTGCGACTGAGCACCTTTTCATACAGCTCGCGAATTCTGGCAGTCATCGTTGTGTGGCGGAACTGGTCGGTGAAACGCGTTGCCCCGCCCTGCCCCAATCGCTCTCTCAATTCACGATCAGCGGCCAATTCAAGGATCGCCTCCGACAATGGACCGATCGATTTGGGCGGCAAGAGAAAACCGGTTTCTCCTGTAATGGCCACTTCGCGAGCTCCGTCCACATCGTAGCTAATGACCGGCTTGCCAGCGATCAAAGCTTGTGGCAATGTTCTGGCCAACCCCTCGCGCAGACTTGTATGAGCCAACATATCCATGCTGCTTAAATAGTACGGAATTCGCTCGGGCGGGACCAAGCCAACGAAATGAAAATGCTCTGTCAAATTCAAGTCAGCGATCTGTGCGTTCAGTTGTTCTCGCAGGATTCCATCACCGACAAATAGAAAGTGGACATTGGGATTCTTATCAACCACTTGCCTCGCAGCTTCGACCAAATACTCGTGGCCCTTCAAGTGAAACAGACGAGCAATCTTTCCAACAACTACATCGGACTCTTGGAATCCAAGCTCGGTTCTCGCCGCATTTCGAAACTCATTACAGTTTCGAAACGGTTCCACATCCATACCTGAAAAGATCGTCGTGAACTTATCGCGATCAGCTACACCAGCACCGACCATCAAGTCGGTCATCGCGTCGGCTACGCAGATCATATGATGGCAACGCTTAGCCGCCCAACGCTCCAGCCGAATAAACAGATTTCTCGCAAGCGCACTTTGGTAGGGATGAAACGGAGCTCCGTGGACGGTGTGAATCACACACGGTACCCTGCCCCACGCTGCGGCTCGTCCTAGAAATCCTCCCTTAGCGCTGTGAGTGTGAACGACATCGGGTTTAAAGTCGGCGATTACTTCGCGAAGCTGCTTCAATGCACGATAGTCATGCCATGGGTGAATCGCTCGTGCCAACGCATCGATCTGATGTACGGGTAGCCCCCCTGCCCTGCCCCGAGCTAACAACTCACCTTCAGGTCCAGTCGATGGTCCCGTGATCAGCAGCACATCATCGCCGTACTGCTGGATCAAGTCCAAGCAGTTGTAGAGCGTATTCTCCTGCGCTCCACCGATGATCATTCGCGTGATGATATGAGCTACTCGCACTTGTCATTCGTTTCAGTCCAAGCTGAAAGCGCCTTCCCTGAAATAGACTTCTAAAAGAAACAGACCTTGAGGCGGTGCTGTTTGGCCGGCGTATTGCCGATCGCGAGCTTGCAGAACTTCGTTGACCCATTCGGGTTTCTTTCGTCCCACGCCAACTTGCACCAAAGTACCAGCGATGTTCCGCATCATATTGTAGAGGAATCCATCGGCCTGGACTTCCAGGTAGATCATTTGACCATCCATGTGTGGTTGTGAAGTGATCTCCAGAGACCTGATCGTACGAATCGTACTTGAGCGCGGACTGCCGCTAGTTTGCAAGCTCATGAAGTCATGCGTACCAATCAACAAGTCGGCCGCTTCGCGCAGTGTGTCCAGATTCACGCGGCGTTTGACCCACCAGTGCGTCTTGTTGCCGATCGGATCGTCCTTGCGAGAATTGTAGATCTGATAGCGATAACGCTTGCCGTTACTATCGCGAAGTGGATGGAAGCTATTCGGCACCTGGCGAACATCGCGCACGACGACGGTAGAAGGCAAGTAGCAATTAACCGCCAGCGGCAGTCGATCGGCAGGAGCGTTCCAAGCGGTGGTACGAATCACCGCGGTCTGCGCTAACGCGTGAACTCCTGCGTCGGTACGACTGCTGGCTAAAGCGCGAACGGGTTGTCCGAAGACTCTTTTCAAGCCTTTTTCCAAAGTCTCTTGTACGGACTTTTGGTCGGGCTGAAATTGCCAGCCACAGTACTTACTTCCATCGTAAGCGATCGTAAGCAGAAAGCTCTTCTGAGCCGGGTCGTACTCCCCTGCCCTGCCCTGACTCGTGTCTTCGCAATCCAGCAAATCGTCATCGGCGACTTGCTGGTCCGAGCTTGTTAGCGACGCACTTGTCGAAGGATCGATCAGTTCGTCGTTGTTGGAGTCGTGGCTATTCAATGTTAGGTACTACAATAACTCTTGGCGGGCGCTTAACTCTTGGCCGCGTTTAACTCTTGGCCAGGGCTTGATCGCTGAGCAGCTTGCCGATTTGAACTGCGTTAGTTGCGGCACCCTTGCGAAGATTATCGCTGACGCACCAGAAGCTGATACCGGTTTCTACATCGCGATCCTTGCGAACGCGACCAACAAACACGTCTGGCTTGTGCGCGCAATCGCGAGGCATCGGATACTTCTTGTTGATCAAGTCGTCCACCAATGTAACGCCCGGTGCGTTGTGGAACAGTTCGCGGATCTGTTCCAGCGAAAGAGGCTTTTCAGTCTCGCAGTAAATCGACTCGCTGTGACCAATCAACACTGGGACACGAATGCAGGTAGCGTTGATCTTGATCTGGTTGTTACCAAGAATCTTATGAGTCTCGTAGACCATCTTCATCTCTTCCGAAGTGAAGCCAGCTTCTTTGTGCGAGCCGATCTGCGGAATCAAGTTGAGTGCGATGTCGTACGCGAAGTTCTTCAGTTCGGGGCTTTGTTGACCTAGATAGGCCTTAGTGTTGTCAACCAATTCGGTCTGCGCTGATAGGCCGGCACCGCTGACCGCTTGGTAGGTGCTGACAACGACTCGCTTCAAACCAGCCGCGTCCATTAACGGCTTAAGTGCCACGACCATTTGGGTCGTGCTGCAATTTGGACTGGCGATAATACCTTGGTGCTTTTGGATATCGTGAGGATTGACTTCGGGGATGACCAAAGGCACCTTGGGGTCCATGCGGAAGTAAGCGCTTTCATCAACGACAATCGCACCGCGCTCTACTGCCCACGGAACAAACTCGGCGGCCACCTCGTCAGGCGTACTTGCGATGACAACATCGACATCATCAAAGGCACTGGGCTCAAGCAGTTCAACCGTGATCGACTTACCAGCAAAATCGACTTTTTTGCCTGCGGATCGAGCGGATGCCAAGAGCTTAATATTGCCGTATTTCAGCCCTTGCTGCTGAATCTCTTCGAGCACAATTTGACCGACTGCTCCCGTAGCACCCACGATCGCCAAGTTTCTGATCACGACTGACTAGCTCCTCATCCCTTAATGGTTAACGACTCAACTGCTTCACCGGGGCGGTTGCCCACCAACGGACGATGGCCCCTACCGAAGGGGAAAAGTCTAGTTGAGCCTTGAAAAAACGCAAAGGCCAGTGCCAACGCTCTAAGCCAGGGAACAGCTCAAAAAGGAGAAGGTTCGCACCAAAACGGGCGAATCGCGGCTAAAAACAAAGAACCTAGGCACAGAAGTAACTAGTTATCTTGATGGCACCGCCTGAATTTTGCGAGGCAGAGCCTCGAAGACAGTGCGTTCCAAGGCAGAGCCTTGGAACGAGGTACTGAAAGGGCGGTGAGTTGGGTTAGTCGATTGGCTTGAAGGCGGTGAGCCCACTGGAGCCGAAGAAGAGTACGTTCATATTGGTCATTTCCTTCAGCGGACCACCGTACAGATCGTAGTAACGAACCTTGTTCACATTACCCGATGAATCGGTTTCGACACTGTGCACCATAAGGATATGTTCGCCACTACGATAGTTCTCGCTGGTGAGCGACATATTGTCATTGATGAATGAACGACCTCCGAACACAACGCCTCGGCCACCATCCAAAAACCCTTTAATCAAGTTGGCGAAGATTTGTGCAGTGGGTGCCAGTGTCTGATTGATCTTGATGTCTTCGATACCCAACGCAGTGGCAGTGTCGGTGCGATCATCATTCAGAACTCCATTGCCTCCATTGATGCTGTCGTAGGTTGCGTAGCCATATCGATGAATCGCCCAAGCCTTCTCTATGATGGCTACCCATAGCGAACTACCGGTTCCACGATCTGCGTACAAAATACTGCCATCGCGATAGAGGTCGCCATCGACCCTGACAAATACTCGTTGGCGCTCTTGATTCAAAAACTGAACCACGAACGTACCATCGCCCAATTCGGTTACCATGTCGCGAATATGCTGTGTGTGCGTTTTTGCTAGTGCAGCCAAACGGGAGAGGAAGTAGCATGTTCCAACCGATCCTTGGTCAATGTCGTTCCAGACCGGACCATCCGCGGCAAACAGAGGCGAGCTTCCATAGTCGACCTTTGTTAGAAAATTATTGTCTTGATGCTGTTCTCTTGCATCAGGATCAACAAGGTTGGAAACGCCCCAGGATAATGGCGGTGAGGCTTGTATTGAACCGAAGGCATCATATGCGCGGTACTTTGAGACCACATGGACCGCATCGGCGAATTGGTTCTGCACTTTGGTTACGGCTGCTAGATTTGCTAGTCGATCGAACGCATCGATCCATAATTCATCGCGGGAAACGGTAATCGATGTCGGTGGTTGAGGGATAATCTGGTCGATAGCCGTGTCGATAGCCACTATGCGATCTACGCCTAAGCCTCCATCGAGCTTATCAGTTCCCGAGCCACCCAAGAGAACATCTTTTCCGTCGCCACCGAAAAGCTCATCATCGCCGGCTAGACCATTGAGCCAATCGTCGCCAGTGTATCCACTCAGGACATCGTTCTTGTTGCTTCCCCACAAGCGATCATTGCCTTCACCGCCGACTAAAGTGTTTCCGGCGCTGTCTTCTTGGATTCCTACAACTTCCGCATCGGTAACTTTTGATGTGACTATGTTGGCAGCCAACAGGTCGTTACCGCTACCACCCTCGACTAGGTCGTTACCAAGACCTCCTTGGACTTTATCATCGCCGCTGTCACCGTAGGCTTCGTCGGCTCCATCGCCGCCGTCGATTTCATCATTACCCAATCCGCCCCAGATGCGATCATTGCCTGCTCCGGCTTTGATTACGTCATTTCCTAACTCGCCGTAGATGAAGTCATTACCAGCGCTGGATGAAATATAATCATCGTCATTGCCACCGCGAATAATGTTGTTGCCATCGGCAGTCGAGGCCGTCGACGAGGCTGCATTGCCGTAAATCTTGTCAGTGCCATCTCCGCCGTAGATCGTATCGGCTCCAACCCCACCTTCAATCGTGTCCCAACCCGCCTCACCACGCAGCTCGTCGTCGCCTTCATTTCCACTGATCCTGTCTTCCCCGTCACCGCCGTATGCTTTGTCATTTCCCAAGCCACCGACGATGATGTCACTGTCGCCCTGTCCGTAGAGCGTATCGTTGCCGTCATCACCGACCAGTTTGTCAAGTCCCAAGCCACCATAGATTTTGTCGTCATTCGCGCCGCCCTCAAGAACGTCGTTGCCTGCATCACCGTAAAGAGAGTCATTTCCATTGCCACCGAGCAGTTGATCCACACCGTCTTCGCCGCGAATCTGATCCAGTCCATCGCCGCCTTGCAGTTGATCATTGCCCATTCCACCAAGTATGGAGTCATTCCCTGCGTCTCCCTTGATGTTATCGTTGCCAGTTCCGCCGCGGAGTATGTCGTTGCCATTGCCGCCCTCTATGACATCCTGGCCATCTCCACCATCAATCAGATCCTCGCCATCCTGACCTTTGAGTAGGTCATTGCCGCCCAAGCCATAGAACTCATCTTTTCCAGAACCACCAGTAAGAGTATCACTACCCGTGCCGCCCGTGACTCTACTTGGAAGACTAGTTTGATTGTTGAACTTATTCGCTCCATTTCCCAAGATAACCCGCACGGAAGCCACCGAACTAAGTGAGAAAGTCTGTGATTCGGTTGTTTGCCCTTCAATACTAAACTCGGTCCTTGTCGCAATGATTTGTCCTGACCCCCGAGGTCCATTGGTGATCGCCACAAGGTCATCGAAACCGGAGCCGGTGACCCGTAGCTCGGTTCCAAACATAGCGATAGCCGGTACCTCACGGACTTCCAGCTCTTCCAATACTGCCACGCGACAAAGTTTCTTTTTCCAACTTCCGCAGGCTGACCGTCGTTTCTTGCGAGTAACATCTGACACAATAGGGCTCCCATTCTGGTGGTGGTCTACAACGCTTCCAGAATTCAAAATGGAAGAGTTCTGGGGTTTAGTTACTCCATCGCAGAAGTCGGAGTACTCCGGCCAAAAAAGGTCGAAGTTTTAGGAATTCGACCTGCGATCCGCGGACTTGGATCGAGAAGTTGCGAGAGAAGTGTCTTAAACAAGAATTGCCGCTTGAATGAATATTGGCGTTGAAGATTTAGTACAGTAGCACTTACTAAAGCAAACCAAGCCGCTTGTCGGGGAATCAAAATGGGTCTATTTGCGGGTACAAAATGGGATGTACCGAACCGCTGCGAACGTTGCGAGAAGCTGGAGAGCGAATGCACCTGCCCGCCATTAGAAGAGCAAAAGGTATGGATGGACCCGAGCAAGCAAACGGCCCGAGTCATTCTTGAGAAGCGAAAAAAGGGAAAGGTAGTTAGCGTTGTCCGAGGCTTACTAGCGAAGGACAACGACCTGCAATCGCTGCTGACGAAACTGAAGAACTCCTGCGGTGCTGGCGGTACCATCGACAGCGATTCACTTGAGATCCAAGGAGATCACGTCTCCAAAATACTAAGCATCCTCAAGGAGATCGGCTATAGGATTGGCAAGTGAAGGCAAGGCAAGTTCGATCTATGAAACTTGAGATCTGCATCGAATCCCTTTCGTCTGCTCAAGCTGCCCTGGCTGGTGGTGCTGACCGATTGGAAGTCTGCGGTAGCTTGGCCGTAGGTGGTATCACGCCTAGCGTAGAGCTTGTCGAGCAATGCGTTGAACTGTCGTCTTCGGATTCTACACGTTCGAACATCATGATGATGATTCGGCCACATTGGCAACATTTCGTTTACAGCCCAGAAGATTTGAAAGTCATGTTGAACGACATTTGCGTCTCGAAACAGTTGGGCGTTCAAGGCGTGGTCTTTGGAGCTTTGACTTACGATGGATCGGTAGATAAAGAACTCTGCCGAAGACTGATCGATTCCGCGCGGCCTCTAGAGATCACATTCCACCGCGCGTTTGACTTAGCCCGAGACGCCTTCCAAGCCTTGGATGACATTTTGGACCTTGGATTTGATCGAGTCCTCACGTCGGGTCAAGCAGAAACGGCCCTGCAAGGCTCGCAGACACTCCAGAAAATTGTTGATCACGTTGCAGAGAGTTTGACAGTGATCGTCGCCGGAAATGTGAGAGCCGAGAATATTCGACAGCTTCAATTGACTGGAGCCACCGAGTTTCATTCCAGCGCGAGAAAGCTGAATTCAAGCGATCAGCTTGGCTCTACGGACCTAAACTGCCAAGCCTACGAAGTTGATGAAGCTGAGGTCCGCGCAATGGCTCATGCGATCCATCACGCAGGTTAGATTGCTGGCTTAACTGAGTTTGCCCAAGCTCTAATGCAGCGGGGATGGAGGAGTCCCTTGCTAACCGGCTTGTTGCTTTAATCCCAGCCCGCTGCGTTAGCGAGGGACTGGCTTTTCGAGGTTTCGGGCGGTCCCTCGCTAACGCATCGGGTTATGAAAATCACTAACGTCCCTCGCTAACGCAGCGGGTTGGGAAAGAGTCCCTCGCTACGCAGCATAGAGCTATTCCTTCTTCTCACCTTCCTCAGCAGGCTTTGGAAGTGCGAGCGAAGCAAGTGTGGATATCACCAACACACCACCAACGATTCCCAACGAGATTGGCGAACTGATGTGGAACACCGGTGAGATAACCATCTTGATTCCAATGAAGGCCAGAATGATTGCCAGACCATACTTAAGCAGACGAAACATGTGGATGAAGTTCGCAAGCAAGAAGTACAAGGCTCGTAGGCCAAGAATCGCAAAGATGTTTGAAGTGTAAAGGATAAACGGATCGTTCGGAGCAATCGCAAAAATTGCTGGAATGGAATCCACCGCGAATAGAAGGTCGGTGAACTCAATCACGCCAACCACGACCAGTAGCGGTGTAGCCAGCTTAACGCCGTTTTGAATCGTAAAGAACTTGTCGCCGTCGAATTCGCCACTGATGGTAAACAAGCGTCGAACGATTTTTGCGCCTGGGCTGGTACTGAAGTCCTTCTCATCGTCGTCATCTTCATCAACGAACCAGGACTTGAATCCCGCGTAGATCAAGAAGGCACCAAACAAAGTCAGAACGACGTTGATCTGAACCTCTTTGCCCATCAATTCCATCTTTGGAAGATAGGTCAGATTGATGATTCCAATTCCAGAGAAGATGAAGATCGCCCTGAAGACAATCGCACCGATGATTCCCCAGAACAAAACTTTATGGTGGACCTCGCGCGGCACATTGAAAAAGTTGAATACCAAGATGAACACGAACAGGTTGTCCACCGAGAGCGCCTTTTCAATCCAATAGCAGGATTGAAACTGCGAAAATTTTTCTAGGCCTTTATCGCCCCCGACTTGGTAATAGATGATCCCACTAAAGATCATGGCCAAACTAATCCAGATGGCACTCCAAGTGATCGCTTCTTTATTGCTGACAGCGTGGCTTCGGCGGTTGAGTACGCCTAGGTCAATCAGTAGCATCACAATGATGGTGACTGCGAAGATGGCAAGCAGGCCAGGATGTTGCAACATCTGTCCCGAATCTTCAGCAACTGTTGGAGTGGTTTCTTGGAAAGCGAGTAGCCAAGGAAGCTGTAGCATAGTTCTCAGAAGCTAAAGTAGGGGCTGGAAAGTCGACCATTTGACAGGCTATTACAACCTCTAGTCAATACCATGCTGGAACTTTGAGGCCTGTGAACGCAGTCGAGAAAGACTCAAGTTTCTTTGATTTAGTCGAGATTCTCCATTTCTGAACGGAAAAAACCTGCAACGTAGCCCAGTGGTGGCAGCAAAATAACGAGGCCCATGCGATAAAACTGATCGCCAGTTCCAATCGCAAACAGTGCCCAAGCAATCAGGCTTGCCGCTACGAAACCACGAATCCCTCCCGCCAATGGATTTCGAGGAGGCCACAGTCGAACTGATCCGATGACCATCAATCCGCCCGCAAGAAAGATTGCAATTATCGGGCCGAAGTACTGATGGACTCCCATGGAAACAGCCACCAGCGTCGTGGCAAAGAGTATTTCCATCAGAGTAACTTGGCGGCGCGTGGCAACCGCAGGTGTTACCGCTTTGCTGCGTTCCATCTCGAAATCATTTTCGATCATTGGAATTGCCTCACGAGCCACTTAAGAAACGACGCTACGGTAGGATATTGTCGACAGAAATCGATGGTTTCACAACTGTGCTAGTTCGATTCTCTATATTACGCGAAGTAAGACCAAGCCACGCCTTCGAGGCTTGCTGCCCTCGCCTCTCAGAGCGTGCCACCCAGTTGTTGTCTCGATCCGCTGATTCTCAAGAAAACTTCATTGTTGGTTTGCCATGATTATTGAAAAGTCCATTCGCTGCCTCCTCGTTGAAGAGGTCGATTCGAAGCCTCGTTTAGCTCTTCGCCAATTGGCTCGCGAGCAATTTACCGATGGAAATGTCACCATTGAAGTAGCCTATTCGTCGCTCAACTTCAAGGATTCGCTTGCATGCCAAGGTCATCGTGGCGTAGTTCGCAAGTTGCCACATGTTCCTGGAATCGATCTAGCTGGGACGGTCATTCAAAGCGCTAGTCCCGAGATTCAAGTGGGCGAGAAGGTTTTGGTCACTGGCTACGATTTAGGGCAAGGACACTGGGGTGGTTGGTCCGAAATGGCGTGCGTTCCAGCAGAGTGGATCGTTAAGCTGCCCGAAGGCCTGAGTCTTTACGAATCGATGTTTATTGGCACCGCTGGGTTTACAGCGGCTCAGTGTCTGTTCGCTCTTCAGCGCAATGGTGTCCAGCCGCACGATGGACCTATTGTCGTGACAGGATCGACTGGTGGAGTCGGCAGCATCGCAGTTCGTCTATTAACGCAATGTGGATATGAAGTGGTGGCAGTCACGGGTAAGGCCGAATGCGCCGATGCGCTCAAGCAGTTGGGAGCGTCGCGAGTTCTCAGCCGCGATCAAATCACCAGTGGCGATGCCTCGCGACCGTTGCTCTCGGCGCAATGGGCTGGAGCCGTGGACACCGTCGGTGGTCCGATCCTCACCGCTTTGCTCAAGTCGACCAAGTATGGCGGCTGTGTTACCGCTTGCGGATTAGTGGCCGGACATCAACTTGAGATGACGGTCTACCCATTTTTGCTTCGAGGCGTGAGTTTATGCGGCGTGGCCTCGGCCGACTGCCCCAAGCCTCAGCGGCTCGAGCTATGGAAGCGGCTTGCCAGCGATTGGAAGCCAGGGAAGATGGACCTTTTGCATCATGAATCTAGCCTTGAACAGTTACCCGAGTTCATTGCCCAGATGTCGCGCGGTGAACTAGCTGGTAGAGTAGTAGTTCGCTGCTCACCGTAGCTAAGCTAGAATCATTTATCAAAAATCCCACCCTGACAATAACTGCCTTTTTCTAACTGCCTACCTTCGGAACCCACCTCATGACTACAAACTTGCGTTCTTGTTTCTGCGTTGCTTTGCTCGCGATCGCGTTTGCATCTAATGCAATCGCTCAGCAAGCTGGATCGGCGCCTCTCTTAGACTTACTCAAGAAATCGAAGACGACAGTATTTCTCGGCGACAGCATCACAGCTTCGGGACAATACATCGGCATGTTTGAAGCTTGGCTGCTTACTCAAGGTTGGGAGAGTAAGCCGAAGTTCATCGACGCGGGCCTGTCCAGCGAAACAGTCTCGGGGTTGAGCGAAGATGGTCATGCTGGTGGGCAGTTTCCGCGACCAGATCTTGCCGAGCGACTGGATCGCGTCTTAGCTGCGACCAAGCCCGACTTGGTTTTTGCCTGTTACGGGATGAACTGTGGAATCTATCTACCGCTGGATGAAAAGCGATTCGAAGCCTATCGCAATGGATATCAGCAGCTCAAGAAAAAGGTTGAGGCCACGGGAGCTCAGCTCATTGTCATTACGCCTCCATTTTACGATGACCTACGAAAGCCGCTGGAAGGCTTCTCTTACAATGGAGTGCTCGACCAGTATTCCAAGTGGTTGGTATCACAGCGCGAGCAAGGATGGCGGGTCATCGATCTGCATACAGCCATGACCAACGAGATTCTGGAACGACGTAAGAGCGAGCCTACATTCACCGTTCAGCCCGATGCTGTCCATCCCAACGACGCCGGGCACTGGTGCCTGGCCAAGCACTTTGTACAAGGCTTGGGTGGAAAGCTATCTTCAGATGCTAGTCCACAAGAAATGCTCAAAGCCAGCGGCCTGCCGCTTGAAGTTCTTGCGTTGACCCAGAAACGCGTCGACCTGCTGCGCAATGCGTATGTTGCTGCGGCCGGACATAAGCGACCCGGCGTTGCCAAAGGGCTGCCAATTGACGAAGCCGAGGCAAAGGCCGCGGAGATCACCGCTGAAATTCAAAAGCTGGTTGCGAAGAAATAGTCGTCCTCGCGATGGAGTTAAGTCACACTACTTGCGAAGCTGGAACAGTTGGAACTTTAAGTATCGCAACTCGGGCATAGCAAGCGGCGTAGGATGATCGATGGGTAAGCTGTGGTCGGCGATCAGTTGAGCCACTCGTCGCGCCTTACCAATGCCTTCCAGGTTAGCCTGTGTGAAAAGAGCCGCATCAACGTGGCTGGAACACGAAGCCAAGGCCAATAGTCCACCGGGCTCAACAACACTTGCGGAAAGCTGAGCGAGTCGCGAGTAGGCTGCGAGTGCTTTGCTTTGTGTTTGCTGGCTGGGAGCGAAGGATGGTGGATCGCAGATGACTAAGTTCCATCGTTGACCGTTGGATTGTGCGGCTTCAAGATACTCAAAACAGTCGGCAACGATGCCTTGATGACTTGCGCCAGGCAGGTTATTCATTAACCAGTGGTCGCTGGCGGCGCGGATTGCCGGCGCAGCGACATCTACCGAAGTTACGCTTTGCGCGCCGCCCATTCCGGCGGCAATCGAAAACCCGCCGCTGAAGCTGAAGAGATTCAGCACCGTTCGATTGTTGGCGAGCGACTTGACCAACCAACGATTGTCGCGCTGATCAAGAAAGAACCCTGTCTTTTGTCCATGGACAACATCGGCGGTGAAGAGCATGCCGTTCTCAAGGAACGTAATCGGTTCTGTCGGCAATTGTCCGTAGATCGATCTTCCAGAAGTTCCGCGGCCGCGCGGACGATGAATGACTCGCGATAGATTCAATCGCTGCGCAAGCCACTTTCCAATCGCGTCGGCATCGTAAAAATCTTCGGGAGCTCCACCGTCCAACTTGATCACGGCAACATCGGCGTAGCGATCGACAATTAGCCCAGGTAGGCAGTCCCCTTCTCCGGCGATGACTCGATAGCCTGTCGTCTGCTGATCGAAGAAAGAGGTGCGAAGCTGAATCGCTGCCTCCAATCTTTCCGTCATCCATGCGTCATCGAGGGCATAGGGCTTCTCTGTGCGACAAATTCGAACCGCGATCGGGTGCTCGCGCGAGTAGATGCCGCTGGCAATGGCCTCGCCACGGCGATCGATGATTCTTGCGATCGAGCCGGATGCGGCTTGGGGTAGATCGATTGCATCGGAAAAAAGCCAAGCATGGCCGCGCTTGATCGATCGAACTAAATCTTTATTGAGATTTACAGAGATCGTTTTGACAGGTCGGGTCAAGGACATTGAGTAGTTTCAGTGGTCGAGTAGTCGCCGTTATCGAGCGAGTAAGACGATCGCGAATACGATCAGAGCAATCACTAGGATAATTGCGATTACGAGCGCCGTGATTCTTTTCGCTGAAACTGGCTTCTCCCCAGCAATCTTTCCCGTTTGCCCGTTGACCAAGAAGCGGAAAACCTTGTCCTTATAGCGGTAGCTGAGCACATGTACGGGGAGGAGGACTAAATCGCTGCCGTTGATCGTTAACTGCGTGTTGACTCGAAGATTGCTCTGCGTGTCGCCGGGAAGGAAGTAAGCGATTTCCTTCTCTTGCCGACTACGAAACTCTTCCATGGCCTTTTCAGCGGCCAAATCGCGATCGATCGAATACTCTTCAGCCATCCAACCGGCTAAGTAGTGCGGACGAAACCGGACCAACGAGCTCATCTGATACGGCTGAATAGAGCGAGATTCCTCTAAGTTGATTCCACGCGTGGCTGGAACCATGAAGCCAAAGTAGTATCGATGATGTTCGCCCTGAAGTGGAAACCACTCCGTCTCGCGGACCTGTCGAGTATGTGTGTGAGTCTTTCCGTCAGCCCCTTTGGTCGTATAGGTTTCGGTGTGGTACCAGTACTGGCCAATTTGCGAGGCCCAAGTGCTCTCCGCATACATTGAAAAATGCCAGAAAGGCAAGTAAACGCCGCGCTGCTTATCGGCGATCGCTTGTTCGGCAAGATCGCCGGGGCGGAACCAGGAATTTTCCTTAAGCCAGCTCCAGAACTTTTCTTTCGCCTGCTCGGCAGTCACCGCAAAGCCAATCACAAACTCGGGTCGCTGTCGTCCTTCGGCCAGTGGTATTTCCACGACGATGTTGGTGTCACAGAACGGACAAACGAAACTGCGTTGATCCAAACTGGTTGCTACTTCAGCGCCACAACTCTTGCACTGCAATACGTGTGTTGGAACTGCGGTCTGGTCACTGCCGCTGCCACCAGGAACGACAATATCTTCGTCTGGCGATTCGAGGAGTGTCCCGCAGGCCGCACAAAAGCGACTGGACCCTTCGCGTGGAGCGCCGCAAGCTTGGCAAGGTGCGCCGACGGGAGCTCCAGGTACAACGCCGTTGACTTCCGTGTGAATCAACGACGAATTTTGATCCCACTCCTGCAGCTTTGTCGAAACCAGTTGGGCTTCGACAATCTCTGCATCGACGATGGAATCAGTTGTGTTGAAAGGATTGGCCATGAGTAAAACGTGGTGGGCTCGATCAAGAGTATTGGAATCAGGGAATAATCGTACCGAACACAACTGGCCTTTGAAGTTCTGGTTTGTAGATTGCTTGACCAATTCGCGAGAAACTTTCTCAATCTAGCCCAATCCGTACTACTGTGCCTTGCCCGAAACTAGAAGTATCGAGAAATATTCCTGGCCCAAAGACCAATCTGCTAAGATAGTCAGCGAATACACGGTATTCCGCCCAGCCTTTTCCAACCCTGCCTTCCTCGAATTTTCTCGCGAGGTCCCACATGATGCGACGATTCGTCCTCAACTTCTGCGCCTTAGTTTGGTTGCCAATTGGGATGCCGATTTGTTTGATAATTTGCTTGACCGCGACACGTTCTTATGCGATCCAAGCGGAAGCGATTCCAGCAGAATCAAAACAATCGGAAGCGACGCCAACTTCATCGATTTTGCCAGCGGAAACAGTCGTCTATGTCCAATTGGACCCACTGCGAAATCTAATCGATCACCCTGTACGCAAAAGAATCGAAACCTCGGATGCCTTTCAAGAGATCTGGAAGAGCCCTGGAGTACTCAAGCTGCGCACCGGTATTGGCCTTGCCGAATTTGCCATGGGGGAAAAGCTTGAATCCATGCTTCGACGCATCAGCCATGATGGAATCGATTTAGCCGTCGACGGCAAGACACAAGGTGCCGTACTCATCGCTCACACTGAGAATCAGAAATGGCTTGAGTCGTACATTGCCAAGTTGGTTAAACTGGCTAACGACGATGCTCAAAAGAACAAACGACCGAGTAATATCAAAGAGGCTGAGTATCGCGGCTTGAAAGGCTACGAAGTCGAAAAAACGATCGTCGTTCAGCTTGATCATCGTCTGTTGATAACCAACAAGTCCGAGCTTGCGAAATCAATCATCGATCGTTGGCTCGACAAGACGCAGGATGGCTTAGCATTTCAAGCCGGATTCAAGACAGCTTGGAGCGAGCTTGAGTCGAATTCCAAAACCAAGACAAGTGAGTCTTCAAACAGTATCGCTAAGATTTATGTGGATGTGGATCGGTTGCGGCAAGCGGGAGTCGCCAAGGAGTTGTTTCAAGGCAAAGCCAACGACTTCGGAGCAGAGTTACTTTTCGGAGGACTTCTGGCAAATTTGCATAAGACTCCTTACCTAGTTGGAAATTTGCAAACCAACGGCAACGAGATAACTTTTCGAGCTTCGACCCCACACGATAAGGCTTGGCTGGGGAAATCACGAGAGTTTTTCGCTGGACCCGATGGCAGTGGACAAGCTTTGCCAATGTTGATGCCGACTGGAACACTGGGAAGTGTCAGCGCCTACCGGAACGTTTCGCAGATGTGGCTACGAGCCGGCGACTTGTTCGACCAACAAGTCAATGATCAACTGGCTCAGGCGGACAACACACTGACTACATTGTTCTCTGGTCGCGACTTCGGGGAAGATATTTTGGGGATGCTTGAGCCCGAAATGCGTTTGGTCGCCTCGCGGCAGGTTTTCGATGATGGCGATCCGGTCCCGGCCATCAAGCTTCCTGGCTTTGCTCTCGTAGCTAAACTTAAAGATCCCAAAATGAAGCCCGAGCTGAAGAGAATCTACCAGAGCTTCATCGGATTCCTGAATGTCACTGGCGCACAAACCGGACAGCCCCAGTTCGATTTGGACATGGAGACCAGCGATCACGCACAGTTCTACACAGCCAAGTACGTTTTCGAGGTCGATAGAAAGAAACGCGAAGAATCGCCTATTCAATTCAACTTTAGCCCGTGCTTAGCCTTCGTCGATGATGCGGTGGTTCTCTCCAGCACAATCACTTTAGCGAAGCAGGTAGCTGTGTCGCTGAGCAGTCCTGGGCAAACGACTTCTGACTCATCGGCGGCAGGCTCAACGGTATCTAGTTCGCCAGCATTAAGTACAACCGCAGCCAATACAGTTCTACAGATCGATGCGCAGGCCGTTAAGAGTATCCTACAAGACAATCGCAATCACTTGATCTCCCAGAACATGCTTGAGAAGGGCCATTCCAAGAAAGAGGCTGAACTGGAAACCGATACGTTGCTGTCGCTGGTTGACTTGCTGGACAATGCGAAGCTTAAGTTAAGCTTTCACCAGTCGGCAACGCTCGAAATTTCTGCATCGTTTCGAGAGAATTCGAAGGAGGCACCATGAGCACGATAGAACTCAATCGTGACACTCCGTTGGATTCGATCGATCCAGCTTGGGCCTGGCAGCCTTGGACACCATCTACGGAGGAGCCTTGGGATCGTCGCCGAGCTGCCTTGTTCTTTCGTCGCGCAGCATTCGGAGCAAGTGCAGTTGAAATTGACAATGCGCTGAAAGGTTCGTTTGAGAAACTGCTCGACGATGTATTTAGTGCGAGTAAGTCAACTGAGTTTGAAGAGCAATCCACGGCAATTGCCAAATCGGTTCTAGCAACTGGCGACCCGCAACAACTTGCTAGGTGGTGGATTCACAGAATGCTCTACAGTCCGGATACATTGCGAGAGAAGCTGACACTTTTCTGGCATGGACATTTTGCTACTGGTGCAGAAAAAGTGCTGGACGCCCAGCTGATGTATGAGCAGAACGAACTTCTGCGCAAGTTAGCACTGGGGGATTTTCGCGAGACGGTTCAGTCGATCTCCAAAGACCCTGCAATGTTGATCTATTTGGATAGCGTGACCAATCGTAAGGCACATGCTAACGAAAACTACGCCAGAGAGTTGATGGAGTTGTTCTGCCTGGGCGAAGGTAACTACACGGAAGTTGATGTTCAGGAGCTAGCGAAGTGCTTCACGGGCTGGGAGATTCGTCGGAAGCAATTTCGCTTCAACAGTTACCAGCACGATGAGGGCCTCAAGTCGATATTGGGCAATCCATCTATTGAATCCGGGGAACAAGCAATCGACCATATCCTCCAGCAGCCGTCGATGGCTTTGTTCATCTGTGGCAAACTCTTTCGCTTTTTTGTTTGTGACGAACCGACCCCGCCGATTCAACTGCTTGAGCCTCTCGCCGAGCGATTCCGCCGTGATAAGCTCAACCTGGAAGGCTTAGTCAGAACGATCGTTGGCAGCCGATTGATGATGTCGAACTGGAGTCTCGGCAAAAAGATTCGTTCTCCTTTGGAGTTAGTCATCGGTTTCTTGAGAACGCTCGAAGCATCGACGGGATTGGATCGTGTCGTCGATCGGCTTCGCGAAATTGGTCAGGGGCTGTTTTATCCTCCCAACGTAAAAGGTTGGGACGGAGGAAGAGCTTGGATCAATTCATCGACACTCGTTGGCCGCGCGAACTTGATTCATTTTTTGGTGCATCACGAGACCACGCGGTTTTCGGGCGGTTCTCTTGCCAACTTCGCCACAAAACTAAGCGGGCAAGATGTCGAAAAATTTCTAATCAGCCTCGACGAATTGTTGCTTGCGCAGCCACTTCACGAATCCAATAGAAAATTTATCCTACAGAAGACGGCTTCACTGAACAGTGATGCCAAGTACCGCGAGATTCTCGGCATGTTCGCCACGCTACCCATTTTCCAGCTATCTTAGTCTCCAAGGATCGAAGCATGACACGAAGTAAGTTGGCTAGGCGAGATTTTTTGACCAGCGCCTCGGCAGCCGGATGTGGCTTGGCAATAGGAGCTGGTTTGCCAGGACCTTGGATGCAAGCGCTGGCCAATTCGGCGACTGAGCAAGATCGAGTGCTCGTGGTCATTCAATTGTCGGGCGGAAACGATGGGCTGAACACTGTTGTGCCGTATCGCGATGAAGCCTATCGAAAAGCACGTCCAAAACTTGGCATTGCCGCTGCCGAAGTCCGCAAGATCAACGACTATATCGGTTTCCATCCGGCGCTCGAAGGTGTCAGTCAATTGATGGAAAGCGGTCGATTTAGCATCGTTCAAGGAGTTGGTTATCCTGCTCCCAATCGTTCACACTTTGAATCGATGGACATTTGGCACACTTGCCATAATAAGAAAGATCGATCACCGGAGGGTTGGTTAGGACGCTGGATCGCCAATGCGCAGAGCGAGGCCCATCAAGATTCTCTCGGACTGCATCTCGGCGGCGAACAACAACCGTTGGCCCTTGTTGGACGAGGCGTTCAAGTTCCTTCGGTAGCTTCGATCAACCAATTTCGCTGGAATGTTCAACCCACCGATGTAACGAGCCGCGAAAATTCCAGAATGGAGAAGCAACCGATCGACAAGAGTCAGTCGATCGACCTGCTCAATTTCGTTCAATCCAGCACTGCATCAGCGCTGGAGGCCAGCCAGCGTTTAGAGTCAGCGCTTAAGAGTCCCGAAGCGGGAGGCGAATTTCCTAAAAGTCCTCTGGGCGAAAAGCTGCGAGTCATTTCGCGTCTAATCTCCGCCGGACTATCGACGCGAGTTTACTATGTGACGTTGGACGGATTCGACACGCATTCGCAACAGCCGCTGGCTCACGCCGGACTGCTTAGGCAATGGTCAGAGGCACTGACGGCATTCGTTGAACGCATGGAAGCCGCTGGACAGGCGGACCGTGTCGCGGTGATGACATTCAGTGAGTTTGGGCGGAGAGTTGCAGAGAATGCCAGCGAGGGAACAGATCATGGTGCCGCAGCGCCACTCTTTTTTGCCGGTCCCAAGATTCCTCAGCAAATCGTCGGGGAAATTCCGAATTTGACCGATTTAGAAGATGGAGATATCAAGTTCAAGATCGACTTCCGACAGGTCTACGCTAGTGTCATCGAGCAATGGTTTGGCGGCAATAGCACACCCATTCTCGGCGAATCGTACTCAAGTTTGAAGCTCTTTAGCTAGTTACATTCAATTCGGACTGTTTACGGGAATCGGCACGGGGTCGCTCGGAACGAGGCAGCCCAATACGAGGCAGCCCAGTACGGTACACCGCGATCTAGGCATTGCCAACGGTACTACAATTACTCTATAGCTTACTCCTCGTCCGCTACCTTCATTTGGCCATCCGCGTTAGAGCACGTTCAGTTAAGAGAATCCATGTCGAACAATTCAGCCGCCAACAATTCAACCGCCAGCAACCACCCTGCCCCCAGCCAATTCCGAGTGCAACTGCAGAAGGAACAGCTTGTCTTTAGCTCTGCTCACTTCATCACGTTCGCTGGTGATATCTGTGAGTGCCTGCATGGTCACAACTACGGCTTAAAAGCTGAGGTCGCGGGACCAGTCGACGAAAATCAGTACGTGGTCGACTTTATTGCTTTTCGCGACACTCTGGCTGAGATCGTCAAACGACTGGATCACCACGTCCTGCTTCCAACGCTACACCCGTTGATTAAGGTCGAAGTCGCCGGTCACGAAGTCGTAACAACCTTTCGAACTAAGCGTTGGGTTTTTCCCGTCGAGGACTGCATGCTACTTCCCATCGGCAACACGACTGCCGAGCTTATTGCGTGGTGGATCGCTGGTGAAGTCCACATGAAGCTTAAGTCGAAAGTCCAGAATCTCGATTGGCTGGAGGTATCGGTCGACGAGAATCACGGCCAATGGGGCGTCTGTCGAATCAATTGGTAGATTCGCTACGATCGTTCTTCTCGATTTATGTTCCGCTGGACTGTAGAGTTCTCTCAAAAAGCTGGCACTCGACACAACTTCAACAATCCAATGGCCGATTGACTTAGGAGCATTCCCATTTTTGACGAGTGTTCCGGAGACCTTCTTGGTTACGGTTCCAGTTGAGACAAGCTTGTTGCAGTTGAAAGCGAATGAACTTGTATAACGATAGCGATGGTGTTCGAAAGGCAGCCATCCTGCTGATGAGCATGGAGGAGGAGCATGCTGTTCATGTACTCTCTCTCTTGCCCAGAAGTTATGTCGAGAAGGTCTCGATCGCCATCGCGCAGCTCGATATGGTTTCGACTGGCGAGCAAGAAGTTGTCATAAACGAATTCCTGCAGACTCGACCCAGCGCCATCGCGCCAAGTTCGGGCGGTATTGATAAAGCCAAGAACCTAGTCAAAAAAGCGCTGGGTAAAGATGCCGCAGACATGCTGAGCGTCTTACAGCAAACGCTGGAATCTTTGCCGTTTGGCTTCTTGCGAAAAGCCGATGCACAGAACATTCTCACATTCTTGATCGAAGAGCATCCGCAGACTATCGCGATGGTGCTTAGCTACCTGCCTCCACCTCTCGCTGCGGGCGTCTTGGGCGGCTTACCAGCGGCTCGTCAATTGGCCGTAATTGAACGCATCGCAGAGATGGAGCAGACTAGTCCAGAAGCCGTCGAAGAGGTTGAGCGAGCTCTAAATACACGCATGGCCTTGTTCATGACTCAGGCCTTCCAAAAGGTCGGCGGTATTTCGGCTGTTGCTGAGATCCTGAACGTTAGCGATCGAGCCACTGAACGAAACATCTTCGACGGACTGGCCAAAGGCAAAGCCGAGCTGGTCGACGAGATTCGCCGCTTGATGTTCGTGTTCGAAGACATCTCCAAGCTGGGCGACAAGGACATTCAAACGATTTTGAAGAATGTCGAGACCAGTCAATGGGCATTGGCGCTCAAAGGTGCCAGCCAAGCGATGCAAGAAAAGGTTCTAGGCAACCTTTCGCAACGCGCAGCCGATATGCTCAAAGAAGAGATGGGCTTCCTGGGCAAGGTCAAGCTGAGCGAAGTCGAAGCGATGCAACAGCGCATCGTCGACGTTGTTCGCAGCTTGGAAGACTCTGGTCAGATCGCTCGACCAAGCGGCGATCAGACCGAAGAGTTCGTCAGTTAGACTCCTACCGTCGTCGACGCGTTGTCGACTCTTCTTCCAGTTGCGAGTAGGCCAGATACCACAGATCGCTTCCGGCCGAATCTTCTGATCCGGTCAAGGATGCATCCCCTGCCTGCGATTGCTCGCCTTCGCCACCGTTTCCTGACTGCGAGTTCAGTAGGTTGATCACTCGCAGCGCATCGGATGCCGACAAGAAGTTGTCGCCGGATGTGTCGATGTCTGGAGCATTCAATTGATCGAAGGGTCTTGGCGTTGAAAGCGATCGATTGATATTCGTATCATTCAAACGATTGATAATCTGCAATGCATCGGAGGCTGTGATTTGTCCGTCTCGGGTCACATCCAAGGGGTTGAGCGGATTCTGCCATGCGTTGGCTGAAACGATCATTACGTCTGCGTTGATATCCGAGAAGCTTGTGCTATCAGACTGATCGACAACTCGTATCGGGACGCTCAATGTCTGACCAACTTGGCTGGCCGACAGGATCTGATCAGGCTTGAGAGCCAGTCGTCCGTTGCGAATTTCAAACCGAGGATCTGTAGTGCTGAAGGTATAACCGCTCGCCGATGGATCTTGGTCTTGGACAACGAAACTTGATGTCACTACAGCGCCAAGTCGCTGAGGGTAGATCGACAACGTAGCCAAACCGCTCGGACGATCATTCACATTCGTCAAACGTATCGGTACTGTGCCTGTGATTACGCTACCACCAGGGATCGTTTCTTCGACTTGAACTTCAAACGAATAGTTCGTGTTGGACTCGAAGTTGAAGCGACTTGCTGGTGTAACAAATACATTGCCCGTCGCGGAATCAAGGCTGATCCAATCGACGAATCCGCCCGCGACATCAAGCAGAGTATACTTCAATGGATTTCCATCCAAATCCGTAACTTTCACTTTGCCAACTAAGGTTGCTGTGCTGATGTTCTCTGGGAAGACCAACTGCTGGCCGCTGTCGAACTCAGGCATAAAGAAGTTCGCTGGCAGGACGTTGATAATGTACTGAGCGGTGGTGCTGTAGCCTGGTGTGCCGTTATCGTAGGCTTCAACAAAGACCTTGTACTGCGACTTCAGATCGATATCCGCCGTTGTTGCCAGCTTGAGTTCGCCGGATTGAGCGTCAACAGTAAAGGCCGAGGTGTCACCGCTGTGCAATCGGTAACGGACTGTTTGTTGCGTGTCGCCATCGATTGCTTGTAGGAGGTCGATCACCGTGCCCGAAGCAGTTCCATCGATAATTGTATAGGATTCGCTGATCAGTCGTGGGATGAATTCATTAACGTCTTCTGTCTTGATGATCACATCCAAGTCGGTCGACAGCGGCGGCGAGCCTACGTCAATCGCTCGGAAGGTCACCAGAATCTGCCTGTCACTTGCGGTTTCAAAATCTAAAGGCGAGTTCAAGAAGACTTCGCCGTCACGAACAACAAACCGCGGATCGGAAGATGTCCAGAAAATTGCGTCTCCATCCGGATCAAAGCCGTTGACCAAGCCAATCCGATTTCCAGATGTATTCTCTTTGATCGTACCGCCTGTAAACCTGAGCTGAGTCGGCGGATCGTTGACGTTGATCACATCGATGATGACCGGGATGGTTGCCTTGAGTCCACCAGGATCTTTGACTGTCAAAGTCAGTGAAAGACTTCGCACATCGAAGCTTCCTGGCGTGCCTTCAAACTGAGCGGCCGCCGAATTGACTCGCAGCCAAAGCGGCAACGGACTTCCATCGCTTTGAATCGCGCTGTATTCGAGGCTGGTATCGTCGATATCGATCACCGCGGAAGCAGGGATCACTCCAACCAGCGGTTGATCCTGTGTCACTGAATATCGAAGCTCGGGCACTTGAGGACGCGGAGCGTCATTGACGGGCGTTACTTCAAGCGAAAGATCGGAGGCAACCATTGCCACTGGCGAGTCGGGGCCTCTTAGCGCGGGCGGTAGATTGATCAACCCGCTGGCAACACTGAATGCGCCTGAGTATGTCTCGTCGATCGCTAAAACTTTAAGCGGAGTCACAAAGCCAAAAAAGTCCGTGCCCGGCAGGAACCGCAACCGAGCGTTGAGCCCTAGAGCAAGTCGAGTATTGTCGCTTACAGCGGGAAGGCTCTGCCATGGACCGTTCTGCGCAAACGCAATCTGCCAAACGCCTTCCGATGCTGGCGTGTTGTTTTGCGAGATCGCGATTCCTCGCAAGCTTGCACCGGGATCGGGATCGCTGAAGCTGCCGCTGAAGATTTCAGCTACAGTTTGTCCCTCAGGATTTCTCGAATCTTCAGCGACTGGCTTCATCGTCGCGCTTTGAAGCGAGGGAGCGTCATTGAGTGGAACAACAGTGATGGCCACATCGCTAAATCCGGTCAATGCTCCCTTGGTGAGTTGGAAGCGAACGCTGCGCGGCGTGGTGTCTGGTGCGTTTCCCAGAGCTTCAAAGGTAATGCTCTGTACCATCTTCTCAATCGACAGAGCCGTCGCGTTAGCGGTGAAGTTCCATCGCAATTGAGTGTTGGATGTCAGTGAACGAGTCGCAATAGTCTGAGCTCCGTCCAAGACAGCTCCGGCATTCTCAGTTAGCCCCGTCAGTGTAGGATCAAACCGGATGCGGTCCGTGGCTCCAGGTGCGGGGCTGATGGAAACTTCCAATTGGCTAGTACTGTAGTCTCCTGGAACTCCATCGAACACGGTGGCTGAACTGGCAACTTGAACTGGAGCTGTATCTTCGGTGTAGGTTACCGAACCGTTAGGTAAAATCAGCCCCAGCGCGACGGGCAGCGTTCCTGTTACCAAGTACTGGCCCAAGCTCGCGTAATCGGTATAGCCTGTTGGTGGATTGACCCTGGGCGTACCAAAGCCAACTCCATCTAGGGCAACGTAGTAAGTTCCGGCAGCCAGTTGTAGGTTGGTAAAGCTGGCTCGTAATCCAGTCGGATCCGAGACCGCAACAACAGCACCGGTAGAATCGTACAGCGTCGCTTGGATATCCAGGTTCGTGCCTTGATTCTGAGACCAACTATTTCCGTAGAACGAGTCTTCGTTGGTTTGAGCAAACGAAGTTGCTGAAGTACGAACAAATGTTTGCGTCACATAAGGATCAAAGGTCAGGTTGACTGTGCCTGCTCCAGTCTGAAAGCGAAACACATCGATGTCGTTGGTCGTGCTAATCACGCCAAACTGTGAAACATTGGCGATCGCATTGGCATAGTCGATCGTTTGGCTGAGATAAGTTGCCGACGTCAGTATGTTCGCTTCGGGGTCGGGGACATAGGTGAAGCCGTTCTGCGTCGTAATGACTTGAAGGTCATCAGGTCCGCTTCCGTAGTTGGCATCGGTGGCTCCATTGTTTGCTCCAAAATAGATTCCGTTATCCCATGTCGTAACATTCTGATAATATCCGCCGACTCCCATAATCGGCCCCCAACCGTTTTCACCCGAACCGTGACCGTTGTAATAGGCTTGGTTGGGTTGGGTTGGATGCTGATCCGTAGTGCCATCGTGAGAAAGACCTAAGGAGTGTCCTACTTCGTGGCTGGCAGCTCCAGCGGCCGCGACCTCTGACATATTGAAGACGTAGCAAGGTGTATCCGTTGCGCCTGGGGTGTTGTAGCCCCAGTTGAAACTGTTGATGTAGGCGACGCCGCCAGACCCTGGCGTCGGAAAGTCGTCCGGTGTGAAGACAACGCGAATGCCCCAGCGATCATCGTTCCCACCAGTGTTTACTAAGGCCGCTTCGCCCGGATCTTCTGTCGTCACATTGACGTCGAAGGCAGCAAAGTCGGTTGCCACTCGCTGCCAAACACCTTGAATGCGTCGCAATTCAGCATTCGAAAATGCCGCTCCGTCGCCATCTACGTCCCAAGCTGGTGAGATAATCGGATCCCGACCGCGCGACTGATTCCATGGTGTGCCGCGGGCTGAGAAACCGTCAAAGTCAAGATAGATCGTCTTCGTGGCTGAGGGGCGGCTGTGGAGGAAAAATGTATCGGCAAGCGAAAGGATGTAGTCCTCTTTGGAACCAGTGCCCGAGCTTGGCGTTTGCTCGCTGTTGTAGTCTGCGTAGTGTTCCCGATCGGCGGCGACTAGATCTGCGGGTTCTTTGGGGATGCTGCCAATGACTAATTCACTATTGGCCAAGTCACCAGCCATCATTTCCCGGCGTTCCAAAAGTTCGGTCTTTAGAGCTCTACGAAAGCGAGTTTGTTGTTGCTTTGGGACACGCTTTAGACTGGAAACTGGCCGTTTTGGCATCGGGGCTACCCTCTCCACATGCATCTCATGGACTCGAACATTCTCACGAAGTCGGAATACTCTACGCTAGCAGGAATTTTATGAACTTCAATCTTGACTGGCGGTCAGAAGCAAGTTCATACCAAAATGGCTGCGGCGGCGAGCAAATGAGCCCAAAACTGCGGCTCATCCCGGAGTGTGGTACAGCTTGCGAACAAGCTGAAGAGATGTCAAGCGAAGTGTGCCAGAGTAGCAGGCACACTCCGTGTGCCGTCCGCTGCTTTCCATTGAAGCGGTATTCGAATTTCCGCTGTAGTCGGACCGACTCTGGGATCGGCTTTCAGCAGTATTGGGATTCGCCAGAGTTCCTCGCCGCTGAATAGCTACGGCTGCATTAGATGCACGGCTAGCAACAAAAGCCAAATCGACGAGAGAATTATCACAGAAGCCAAGGTCAGACGAACCCAGATCTTTGTGGATGGGCTGGCCCAAACCTGATGGTGAACCGGATTGGCAATAGCCTGTAACATGCGTTGTCGATGGCGGGGCTCGTCGGCCAGCACTGCACGCGATGGCTCCATCAATCCAAACTGGACTGAGAAATCCAAAGATCCATACAAACGGTGCTTTTTGCCGACAGGATCAACACCCATGGCTTCAAAGAACCAAACCTGCCGACCGAACGATGTATCCGACTCTTCATTGAGAAAGACGCATCGAAGCGATTCCACGCGAGATTCTTCGGGGCAGAAGTCTCGACGTAAGAGTGCACTGCGAGCTTGGTCTGTAACGGCTCGCCAAACCTCTTTTGAGAACTGGTAGAAAGTTGTTTCAGTCATCCATGCACCCCTACACAAATAACCAACCTTGCGGCAGATAAACACCCTACAACTCTTGCTATTGGCTAACCGCAGCACCAATACACTATAACCAACCGGCTAAGAATTTCCTCTATTGTAAGCAAGAACACAATAGCGCTCTTAGGCCAAAACACTTCGCTCTCTCTACCCACCGGCAGCCGACCTCACAGCCTAACCACTCGCAGGTATGGCTTCGCGAAACCCTGACTGGGCTCTGCCAATGGCGTAACCGCTGCCTATAGCTAGCGAAAACACCACTGCAATTGGACGATGCCCGCCTTAGCTCCAGCATGTTGACTCGACTGAAACGGCAGTCTGACTCGTCGAGAAACCCTACCGTAAATCTCGACAACTTTGAATCAAAAGATCCACCGAAAGTTTCCCGCAGACACGACCTTGGCTCAAAATACCTTGGCCACTTGTTTGTCGCTTCGAGCGTTTCCTCTTCAAAAATCGTCACAACGAAAGTGTCAATCCGCAGTAAAGAGACGAGTAAAGGATGCTGTCATTGCGAAGTCGGGAGACTCCAGTTTGCAAGTTGCTTACTTCAATTTGACTAGCTGGCCGCAACCCAGACGTAATGCCTAGCAACTGCGCACCGAGACTTAGTCGCAGTCGTTGATTGACAACCCAACCCACTTCCGACTTAGCCTCAGTCAAAGTCATCAGTCTGGCAGCGTGAGCTCCCAGTCGATCGACCGACCCGACGATGCCGGCGACTCGAGTTTCACTTTCGCCCCAGGCTGGACCAAGTCCAAAGGTGAATCGATTGCGCCAGTGGAGTCGCTTGCCTAGGTTTCCGAATTGAACTCCTATCTGAAACAAGGGAGCATTTACTTTGGTATTGGTTCTCCAGGATGGACCTAGCGTGACTGTTTCAAAGGCAAGTTCATCGCTGTGGTGCCACCAACGAAGGCCGGCCATTGCAAACACACTTGGGTTGCCTCGCAAAAGCATGTTGAATTGTCCATTCATCAACAGCGAGTCTCGCGATACGCTTGATGTTGCCAAGGGAAAGCTCACCGCTGGTATTGTCAGAAAGCGGTTCGTTCCAGCGTATAGGTTCTGCTCTTGGTCTTCAGCGAAATCAAGGATCAATTCGGTTCCTATACGATCCAAAGATTGATGTCTCGCGGCAAAGTGAAAGCCGTGCGTTCCTTGCCATTGAAGATCTCGAGTCCTAGCCAACGAATTGCCTGTGACTAAATTGCGATTCAACTTGCTTTCGAAGAACCACTGAGAATTCGCTTCAAACTCCCACAAGGGAATTGGCTCTTGATCGGCGAACGAAGCCTTGGTGTGAGTTGTTGCTACTCCCTTGGCCCATAGCCCACAATATCCGACAAATCCTAGGATCAGGGAACCTGCTAACTCTTCTCCGATACCTGGTTCTTCACGGTCGTAATCCTCAACATGCCAGTTAGGCGAAGGCGATGAAGAAGGCTGAGTTTGCGGAGCATAAGATGGCAACTCTTCTTCTACGAAGCTCCCTAAGGGCGAGTCACCACTTTGTGCATGCAGTGGTTGTGCCAGAGCCAACCCTAGCAGGGCAAGTATGCACAAAGCAACCGAAAAGCGGTATTGCTGACAAAGCATAAGATCTCTTCGCAATTTCCACTACAAAAAGCAAGTTTGCGAAGTTGATTCGTAGTAGATTCGCGCTGTCGTCGCAACCCCAAAGCTACGGTTTCAGCTTGCTCGAAGCTTGCCTTGCTGGTTGGCTTGCCAGATCTTGCCTGAGTTAACGTCCAGAGCAGTCAACCAACCGCCACCGTAACAGAAGGTGTCGATGCAAATCAGATGACCAACGTCAAAGATCTGTCCGCCTCGATCATGCGTGTGCCCGACAATGGCTCGTTTGCCAGACATGTGAGGACCAGGAGTCGACTCGGTCAGCTTCAACCAGCGCAGATGGAAGATGCCTTGCTTGTCCAACGGTAGCGCAGGATCGTAGTTGGCGTGAATGAAGATATGCTGGTCGGTCTCGTAATAGTTCACCATCGATTTGAAGAACTCGTGGTGCGACTCGGGGATCACTTTCAAATCGCCTATGAAACCGTACGAGTCCAAAGTATCGACTCCACCAAACTGCAGCCAGCGATGTGGCGGCAGCTTCTCTCGAAGGACGTTCAGCATCATCTCTTCGTGATTGCCCTGAATTGCAACCAGTTTGCATTGCTTGGAGTAGCCGATCAGGTCGTCGATCACACCCTTGGAATCAGGACCTCTATCGACGTAGTCCCCCAGGGTGACAATCGTATCGTCGCCGGTGGGTGCGATCGCTGTCCAAATTGCCCCTAGAGCAGCTCGGCATCCGTGAATGTCACCAATGGCAATTAGTCGTCCTGTCATCTCGCTCTACTGTGTATAATCGGGCTTTGCGGTCGAAACCGAGAATTGTCGTCACAATCAAGAAAACTACAACGCTTGAATGTGGAAACTCCCCGGTGGGGCCATAATACTAATCAGTTTAGTCGGCTGATTGAAGAAATCTCGATAACTCACCCCCCGTACATTTCGAAAGAAATGGGTTGAGGCGGTCTCAGTAGCAGCCGTTTTTAGGACAACCCGCAACGTAGAGGCAAAGACCTATGTCGATACTTCAAGCTGCTAGCATCGCCAGCGGTTTGATCAACCAGCAGCAGTTGGAATACTGCCTGCGCGTCGCCAAACATCGACACAACCAGCAGGGTGTGGCCGTGGATTCCCCCATTTCCGACCGTATGTTGGCGGACATTTTGATCGAGCAAGAGGTCGTAACGCCCTACCAAGCCGACCAATTGTTGGCCGGTCGGACGAAGTTGAGCTTGGGGCCATACATCGTTACCGATTGGATCGGACAAGGCGGCATGGGCCAAGTTTTCAAAGCGGTCCACGAAGTGATGGGCCGGGTTTGTGCGGTGAAGGTTTTGCCCCTGGCTCGAGCGACTCAAATGTCTCGCCAGAATTTTCTCCGCGAAATTCGCATGCAAGCGTCTCTAGACTGTCCATACTTGGTTCGAGCTTTCGACGCGGGCCAGGATGGTAATGTTCACTACTTGGTGACCGAGTTTATTCCCGGAATGGACTTGAGGCGGCTGGTCAAGAGTCGTGGAGCTCTTCCCGTTCCGCAAGCCGCGAAGATCATCATGCAAGCCGCGCTGGGCTTGGACTACGCACACGCCAAAGGTTTGGTCCATCGCGACGTTAAGCCTGGCAACATTCTGGTAACACCCGAAGGCGACGCCAAAGTCTCCGATGTTGGATTAGCTGGATTTGCAAACGACTTGATGAACGATCCCCGCGCCGGAAAGATCGTGGGAACGACGGACTACCTTTCGCCTGAACAGATTCGAACGCCTTTGGATATTCGGCCCGCCTCGGACATCTATTCGTTGGGTTGCACTTTGTACTACGCGCTGTGCGGAAAAGTGCCCTTCCCTGGTGGCGACACGAAATCAAAACTTCGACGACACCTAGAGGAGACGCCCTGGCATCCTCGCAAGTTTGCCCCTGATGTCCCCGAAGACTTTGTCGACATCATCGCTGACATGATGGAGAAGGATGCTTCGAAGCGCATCGCCAGCGCGGCTCAAGTAGCTGCCAGACTGGAACCGTGGGTTAGCGACGATCAGAATGTTGGTTCCGTTGGACTTTCACGATCGCCGTGGATGGCACCTCCGCCACCATCGCACGATGAAAGTGATAGCGAAGTCTTCGATCGAGCCAATCTGTCTTCAGAGTATCAAGGTTCTACTGATGGATCGGTGGTCGACACACTGGCTCATGCGCCGCCAGTACCAGGTAATAGCGAGATGTTCGCAGAAAGTCCCGGACTAGGACTCACACCTGATTCGCGTGCAAGTTCACTATCGAGCGCGCTATCAAGCTCCATGTCAGGCACCCTCTCAAGTTCATCGTCCAGCGGTAGTACAGCGCCGCCTACAACTCCCACTACAACAGGTAATGGGTCAAGTACAGCAATGGTCATTGCCGTAACAGTGGCTATCGTTGTCCCCCCTGCCCTGCTCCTCGGAGCTATACTCGGATTCATCATCGCTTCAAGGTAACGCCTGTGACGACCTTTCACTTCCATCTTCACGCTAGTCCTGGATCAACGTCCCTTTCGGATAATGGCTTTCTATCTTTGCCCTCGATTCAATTCAACGGTCACGATGTCGCGGCGTGGAACTTCGCACACATCGAGCAATATTCGATGCAGGTGAGCTTTGAAGAGGTCGAGCAGTCGATGTCGCAACTGCCACGAATGTTCTTCGAAATGGACGGATCGTTTGTTTGGCGAGGCCAGTACAGCAGCGAGCAAGAGCAGAACTGGCAAGTCGACGGTATGGTATACGACGTAGCTGGGCGAGTCTCGCGAGTGGAGCTCAAAGGGGACTGCCACTTGGAGCAATTTCAAGAGTTGGTTGATCGACTTCAGCCGGCCGAGTCATTGGTGGCTTACTTGATCGATCAAAGTTGCTTTGTTCGCGTCGTCGATCTTATGCGAGCTTGGCAATGACCAGCGACTCGAATCACCCGCAACGTCTGGACTCCATGCAACACAACCGCGCGGCCTGGGATCGCATGGTCGATGCCGATCATGCACTGACGCGACCAGCCACCGACGAAGAGCTCACCAAGCCGCTGGCGATCGTTGATGGCGTTGGATGGTTAGGCGGTTCGATCGCAGGTTGGAACGTTTTGTGCTTGGCCGCTGGCGGTGGTCGGCATGGCCCGTTATATGCCGCTGCGGGTGGAAATGTGACGGTGGTCGACATTAGTCCCGCCGCTTTGGCTCGTGATCGCCAAATGGCTAAGCTCAAGAATCTACAACTGCGAACGGTTGAGACTTCGATGGATGATCTTTCGATGTTTGGTAGCGGCCAGTTTGACTTGGTGATTCATCCGGTGAGCACCTGTTATCTAGCCACGCTCGAAAAGCTCTTTCCTGAAATCGCTCGAGTTACACGGCCAGGCGGGTTGTACATCAGCCAGCACAAACAACCGATAAACCTACAAGCCTCGCTGGACACGCACGTTGGGCAGTATGTCATTCAACATGCCTATTACGATCCTTCTCCAGTTCCGCCGGCGCGAGAGAAAAGCTTGCTGCGAGAACCAGGGACTCGCGAGTTTGTCCACAGCTTAGCTACGATCTTGGGCGGCATTTGTCGAAGCGGCTTTGTGATCGAAGACATGACCGAGCCATTTCACGGCGATGCTAAGACCCCGCCCGGCAGCTTCGGACACCGCTGCCATTTCATCGCGCCCTACATACGATTGAAGGCGCGTCGCGTGGGCTCGCCCAACATCAACTCGATGCTTGTGGGACTTGATTGAGCCTCGGTGTTTGTAAATTGTTTAACGGCAAGCCGTAGGCGACTGCTTTCCTACTCTGCAATGGCGAACAGTCGCCTTCGGCTTGCCGTTAAACAATTCTTCGCTCGCGTTTTTTACTTCAACTAAGAGCATCTCACTGGTCGTTGTAGACCAGCGTGCCTTCTTCTTTGACCACTGCTACAGGCCAGTTGGCGCTGGTTAGCTGAGCTCGGACGACTTGATTGCCGGCTCGATTGTGTTGAACTTGGAAGCGGAACGTCTTCACGTCGCGACTGCGCATTTCTCCAACGGCTGCGAAGGTCAATCTTCCAGGCTCATCGCGATGATCGACCGGAGCGTCAACCTTCAAGAGCTTTGCGCCTTCAGGTAGCTGAATTTGCAACTGTACATTTTTGTCGGATTGATTGCCAACGTTGGAAACTTGAACCGCATAGGTTGTGGTTGCACCAACTTCGACCGTGCCGTTGTCCTGACCAATCGTAAAGGCAAGTTCTGACAAACCTTCTACTACGACTTGGCCCTTGGCTTCAGCAGAGATACCTAAGTCGCCTGTAGCGCTAATTCGAATTCCTTGCGGTCCCAGTTCAACAGGCAGAACGGATACGGCGAACGAAGCTTTCGCTCCAGCATTCAATTCGGCAAGCCCGAGTGTCACCGAATGCGTTTCGGGATGATAGGTTGCTTGAGCTATGTCTGCGGAGACAAACTTTAGTCCCACAGGTAGATGCACATCAAAGAACAAGTTCTGCGCCATGGCAGTACCCGTGTTATTGATGACAACTTGATAAGTCGCTTGTCGCTCGAGATACCTTCGGCCTGGTCCAGCAATAGTGGCTTGAAGCTGTGGAGCTCGGACGTCGACGTTGAATTGATTCTGGGCTTGGATTCCATCTTCGTTAATCGCTCGCAGGGGGCAGACCGACTGACCTGGTTGAATGGCGGCGACGTTAAGCGTTAGACGCTGTGATTCACCTGGTCGCAGATCTCCCAGCGCTGCCTGAAGCTCATTCTCGCCGCTTTCGTGTTTGAGCTGAGGTGGAATGTCGGCTTCCAAGCGAATGCCGCGAGCCACGCCGGTTCCCGTATTGCGGATGGTGACTGCGATCATCTGGCCTTGTCCGATTACGACTGGGCTAGGCGTTTCTACTTGCAAGTCCAACTGTGGAGCGGTTGCCATACTTCGCACCGAAGCCTGGGCGGCAAAATGCACGGAAGCGACACTGCCGACTTCACCTTCAATCTCAGGAATGATCTGGAGGTTGATTGTCTTTTCATCACCAGGGCCCATTTCACCGAGCTTCCAGACCAAAAGTCCATCAGCGGTTGGGTTCACGTTGGGACTGGCTTCTGCAAAACGAGCTCCGCGTGGAATGCGATCCAGTACGGTAACATCATGCGCGGCTGCATTGCCTGCGTTGCGAACGATGATTGCAAAGCTGGTCTTCTTGCCGACAGTGATCTCTTCAGGAGCTCGCTTTTGGATTTGCATGACAGGATTCTGTGAACCATCCAAGAAACGACTACCCGGTTGATTGCTCACCAACGAAGTGCGTGCTCCAGTCGCTGATCCATCGAAATCAGAACCCATCGAACCATTGCTCGTCGCAGTCATCCGATTTGATTCTAAGGAACGTGGACCGCTGCTTGGGCCAAAACCGCCGAGCGAACCTTGTTGAGCGGTGCCCTGTTGCGCTGCGCCCTGCTGCCCCATGCCTTGTTGCGCTGCACCTTGCTGAACAAAACCTTGTTTAGCGACGGTGCCATTCACTCCACCACCCGATGCTCCACCTAGCGAAGGTGTGTCCGAGAAGCTGCGATTGGCTGAATAGTTTTCCTGTGGCGGTAAGTTGCCTCCAGGTAACGCAGCAGGGGCGCTCGGTAGAGCCGTCATCGCCGCGAGTCCAGCACTGCCAAGATTGTCGTAGCCGGGCTGAGAATTGAATTGCGAGTTGGGCAACGAGTTAGTCTGAGCTGAAGACTGCGTTGCGGTCGGTGCATTACCTGAAGACCCATTATTGAAGCCCGCGTTACTAAATCCAGGGTTGCTTGCGTTGATGTTCGGCGCAGAGGCTGCGTTGTTGGGGAACTGCGTCGGCACCATGGCACCGCGTTGTGTGTCCGACATCGAAGCTGTTGCACTATTTGCCGGCGGCCAACTAGCATTTCCGTAAGCTGGCGCTGCGTTGTTGCCCGATGTCGATGGTGGTGGAGCCGATGGGATGCCAAGTCGAGCTACACCAGGTTGACTATGCGAAGCTGTTGGATTGTTGTTGGGAGTTGTATTGCCAGTTGGTTGAGTTCCCGGCAATCCGCTGCCGGATAATGCATTGCTCGGTAGTGTCCCTGTGCTTGGTGTCCCTGTGCTGGGACTGGAATCGCTCAATCGGGCACTAGCTTGAGGCGGTGTATTTGGCAGTGTATTCGGTAGCGAGTTAGCCTGAGGATTCGAGTTGCCGAGCAGAGCCGGTGCTGCGCTGCCTGGATTGTTTAGCGTTGAAGGTGGTGTTCCGGTTCCAGTGCTTGGCGGAGTCAAACCGCCTAGGCTTGGAAAACCATCGCTCATGGACGCTGGTAGAGGTTGAAGTGCTGGCACAGATGCATTGTCGGTACGCGGGGCAGCGACCTTATCTTGTGCAAAGGTGCTTTCACCCGAAGCTGTGACTACAGACGGACCAAATAGGTTTGCCGCTGCACTGGCTAAGTCGTTCGGTTCTTGAACATCTTCGGTTTCGCGAAGGGGATTTTCGTAGGCGGTGAGCGTCGCTTCTAGTGGACTGTCATTGTTGCCACGGATGACGGCCGAGTCGCTGGGCCAATTGTCGACTGCCAAAGGCATAGGCGGCTCCGACGGCGCACGCTGCATCGATATGCTCTCTTCGACCTGCGAAGTCTTCCTCGCGTCGTGTTGAGCCAGAAGGATTGCAAAAGCAGACATCACCAATACAGCAGTGGTGGTGGCCAGTCGCGTCGTAGTCTTTTTCATTTGTCGACATCCATGTCGGCAGATTGGTCATTGATGGAAGTAGAGAATCTCTAGATCAGTCGCCGTTGAGAGCCTAGTAACCCAAAAACACTGCGACCAAAAAATATTTCTCCATCTGCGTTGGTAGCAAATGACGAGACCTACTGGAAGGTCAGTTGCCTCTTTAGACCACGCTAGAGCCTCACAGAGGCCGTTTCAGATCGAACTCGAGCAGGTTCCTCGCATTGCTTTCCAAACTACCTTAGCCTTGAGTAGCTAGCATTGTGCGAGACTGCCAGCGAATGGCGGCAAAGACAAGCAGCACGGTGAACGATTGCGAAGCCAAAACGCTTAGCGGCCCGACCAGTAGCCATGCCGCTAGTTCGACTGGCCCAAGCGGAGAAACTCGCACCAACACACCAACGCCCGCGAGTGCCAGCAAAGCAACTACGACTAGCGGCAATCCGACCGGTTGCGAGTCATTCCAAGTCCAATGGTAAGCCGCCCAACAACAGCCGCACCCGACAACCAGTGTTCCCAGAATGCTAATCAACATGATCGGAGGATTGGTCATGTCGATCAAAGCTCGTGCCAAACAGGCAATCAGAGTCGTAGCGATGAAAAAGTCGATCATGGGAACTTGCCACGATCGCGTCGTCAGGTTCATTGGCTCTTTGGAGGCCTTCAGCATTCGACGATCCAACCGTCGCGCCAGCCAACCAGTTCCTACCAAAGCGACGGCCACGATTAAACACTCTTGCAATGTTAGATCCGTAATCGACCGAAAGGCCAACATCAGTATGATTGCGCAACAAGGAACGGCCAGCACATGAAGCTTCGATTCTCGCCCGACCGTGGCCAAGCCAAATCCCGCCAGGAACAAACCGCCCCAGATCATGCCAACCACGGAGGGTTGAGCCCACGCGGCGGCCTGGAAACCAAACAATGGTAAGCTACCGAGCACTGACAGCATTACAAGTAGAACTGTCAATACAGGCCGTCCAGTGGACGAACTTTGTGGGGACAGTTCGTTGAGTTCATTGCTCGAGAGCATAGCGTTGTGACGATATTGAAAGAGTCGGTCTAACTTGCCTCAACCAAATTTACACCGTCATTAGTTGCGGCCTTCGTTTTCCGTCATAATCGCTCTGACGTACCGATGAACTGCCTTCCCCCTGTTGGTAGACTCGGCACATTCGATTCAATCGTACCTACCATTTGATTGGCTAAAGCCATCATGGCAAGCAAAGAGTCGACTACTCAGCCCATCATCTGTTGTCTGGGGCAAAGCGTAGCCGGTCAGCCCACACAGTTTCTACTCGATCGAGCCTTTGCCGCCCTGCGTTTGCAATGGCAAGCTTTGTCTGTCGAAGTTCGACCCAAGAAACTTGCGCTGGTTTGTGAAGCGACGATCGAGATGGGATTTCACGGTTTGCGTTTCTATGAAGCAATTGCCTCAATCGCTTGCCCGCATCTAGCTAATCCCTCATCGCTTGAGAGGTTTGTCGGCTTCAGTAGTTCGGCAATCTCGCAAAAGGATCGTTGGCAAGTTTGGGACAGTTGGGGTTACGGCTGGATCGACCTATTGAAGCAGAATCAGGTTGAAGCTCTGTGGCTGCACGGAGACAGTCGGACCACGAGAAGTCTCTTCGCAGCCGTTGCAACGTCGAACATGAAATGGGTTTGGACCGAAGCACCAGCATCGCTATTGACTGACGAAGTCGATCTCCCCGATTTTGTACGCGGGCAAGTCGCAGATCGGGCCAGTGCTGACAGCGTTACTCATTCGAAACCCATTCACGAGTTACTTGGTTGCAGTCTGCAACCTACTGGCGACAACATAGAAACGCCTGTATCGCGATTGGCCATTGTTACTGAGCAGAACCAACTTCCCGAAGCCCAACATATCGAAGCCCAACATCCCAAGGCCCAATATCCCGAGGCACTGGCCAATCAGATTGCCTTGATGAATGTTCAGCTACTGACACCAAGCACTTTGCGATTGTCTGAGTCGCTAGCTGCACTTCGATTCGCTCAGCTAAGTCAAGCTGACGTAGCCGTCGCGGCGGAACTGTATGACTTCCAACGTTGGACCGGGAAGACAATCGACGTCTCCATACTTCGCGACGCTTATGATGAGTACTGCGACTTCTAACTCTGTCGCCTTTATAGTCGCCTTTCGCTCCCGCGAAAGTAGCGATCCGTCACGCTTTTGAGTCGACGATTGGAATTCTTTCAACCAGGGGAAGAGAACAGCCGTGCATACTTTTGCGGAGAGGCTTTGAAGAAATGGTAGTCGCCTTTTGCTCCGCAAAAGTAGCGAGAGTTCGAGGCATTAATAAAGATCTGAACCCCTCCGTGCGTTAGTGCCTCCCTTAGAGAACTTTTGAGCTTCTCATAGTGAGTATCTCAAGGGGCAAGCTCACCATTTGCGTTGATTACAGACTTGCCAACGCCGCCTTGGTATTGAGGCCAAGCCAGCGAGTTGCAAATGGGAAGCTCACCAAAGTATGAAGCAGTAGGCTTGCAGAATCGATCCATGGCAGATTGCGTGGATTCCGAAGGTCGGCTGGGAAGACTTGATGGGGCAGTTACGGTATGTGCTGCTTCAAAGACCTTCTTTCCACCTACAGAGATGCTGATCTGATGATCCCATGGCTTGTAATTGACCAGATCCATCGGCCCCTGCTGATTAAACATCCGCGACAACCCTCCGATGCTCGCGCGTTGCGAATACTCAGCCTTCGCGGGCTCCCCCTCCTTCAATCGGATCACAATCTTGTTGGAGGACTTAGCGGCTAGTTTCCAGCCCAAGGAGTTCACTTTTTGCTCTATCACTTGGCGAACCTTATCCTTGTCCTCTTGCGTTGCAGTGTCAAGAAAGTAGTCAACGGATACCGTATCTCCCGGACGAATCGCATACACTTTTTCTGCCGTTAATCCGGTGGATTGCTTTTCGATATCTTTGTACGGAACAGAAATCACCGATAGGTTTAGCAACTGATCCCCGTACGAGTAGATAAGACGTTCACCATCGCTTTCAACAGAGATGGCCGAATCTGTTTTGAAGCTCCATAACGGAATACTTCGCCGATAGTCATAGAGCGTTTGACCTACTATCAAGTGATCACAAAGCCAACCAAAGGTCGAACTCATATAGGATTCCGTGACAGGAACTCTGGCGATCTCTTTACCGCTGGTCAAGCTATAAATGAAGACCTGCATCGGTTGCCAAGCCGCCAACATCTGTCCATCGGGAGAGAACTGAAGTCTTCCTTCCAGAATTTGGTTGCCGCGGCCCAGTTCACCGATCTTCGTATTTTGAACAAGATCTAGAACGATGTGACCGAAGCCCGTGGTGACCGCTAAGAGGCGCCCATCTGGACTCAGCGCGGCTGATTGAGAGGCAAAGCTAGAACCTTCCAGTTCCACTTTTGGGCTCTGTAGGTCTTCAAGATTCCAGACCGAAATTGTTCTGCTGTGCTCGATAGAAACCAGTCGATCGCGTGTTGAAAATCCCAGATAGGTAACTGGAGACTTGGTGGGAAACTGAGTCTCCAGTTCGATCGCATCTTGCGTAACCTGAAAAACGCCAATCTGAGAACGACCACTGGCGCTCTCCAAGGACGCGGCGACTCGCGATCCATCAGGACTGACTGCAAGAAGCTTCCAACGCTCTTTAGATCGGACGATTGGCATAAATCCATGCGGATGGATAAATGCCATTTGACTTCCTGAGTCACTTCCGCCTCTCGTCGTCCCGATGGCATAGCCACCCGCCTTCGAATCAGAAACTCGAAAGAAGTCTCTGTAATGAACTAGAATGTTTGTGACAAACTTTTGTTGTTCGTAGACACGCTTTGCAGATGGGCTGGATGAAGTTGGCTTCCAAGGCTGATTTCCTAGAGCCATATCCAGTTTCTTAGGGCCTTCGGCTTTCGATGGAACATCAGGGATGCTACCACTCTCGACTGGGACAAAGGGATTGTCGGAATTCATTGCCGACTCAATTTTCAAGAACATAGTAACAAACGTCTGATCGAAATCGCTCAACTTTTCGAGCTCGATCTTGATGAGTTTGCCGTCGGAGCGTGTGATGTGAACCTCCTTAGTATCTGCATACTTGAGGCTCCCTTCCAATTTGAATTTTCCCGTAGAGTCAGACCACTGCTTGCTTTGCGCGTAGTGCTTCAACGCTCGCCCGATCGGCTCGCCAGCTAAAACGCCGTAATTCAGGGATATGAAAATTGGCAAACAGAATATCAGCCTTGGACTGGGGCGAAACGAGAACCGTTGAGCTAGCTTGTTCATCATTGTATGCGTGGGGCGATTTGGAGTTAACAACATGCATAAAGAGTTTATCGACTTCGCCACCAGATCTCCAACGGTAACCCTAGTTCGGCGGCTTTGGCTTCGATTAACTTTCGAAAACGAATTGCATCTTGGGGATATCCGGCAGTCGGCTTTGTTCCTGGGACCTGTTGGTTCCAGTAGTGATTAAACGATTCCATCAATCGCTCGCGAAGGTACTTGGCAACCATCGACGCTAGCGCAGTTGGCGGAAAGCTATCTCCACCGACCGAGAAATGGATGTCCAGATTGCGACCTATGGTTGTGCGATAGCTGCATCGAGCATTGGACTGTTGTGTTTCGATAAACCAACTTTCAGGCATCCATTCCAGAAGCAAAGGCATGTAGTTCTTTCTTCCGCCCTGGCGATCACAGTAGATCTCCGCGGGAAGTTCAGGCGACGCATCAAGAAGGCAGTCGACCATCTCGAATGTTACAAGCGAGAGCAACTTACCCTTCGAATCGTATTGCAGCACTTGCCGATTGAATTCGGCTTCGTCAATAACCATCGCATTGACGGCGACCAGTTCGATGCCGTGTTTTTGCAATCGTCGCTTGGCCAGATCCCCCAGCCGTACAGTTTCCGGTTCGGCCGCTTCGGTAACTGGAACGCTGAATTCGCCAAGATTCAAGTACCAAGGAGCTACCTTGCAATTCGTGTCCCCCGCTTTATGCGTAGAAGCCGCAGGTGCCAGCCTTTCGACAAACTGATCCAATTTGCCCAGCGAATCGCCCAATTTTCGAGGTTCATTGCCCAAAGTCGCTAGCATCGAAAATAAGCCAAGCTCAAGAGTCCGTAATCCGCTGGTCGATTGATAGAGCTTTTTCGAGTCCCCCAGGGGCACATGATCGCAATTAGGAGACCAAGCCGCAGTGCAAAACTGTTCTGCCGCAAGCAACGTACACAGCTCGGTTTCGGTCATTTCGGCTGGAACCACCCACGCCGAACCGCCAATCAGCAATGGCCCGAGGTTGGGGCCATAGCCAGCTTCGTCGACTCCAACGAACAGTTTTCGGGCTGGTTGTCGAGCGGCCAAATTGTAACCTCTATGTCTTTTCTCGTAGATTCTTGGAACTAATTCGTCCATAATAGGCTCTTCCCCCCGTTAGTCCCAGATCCACTCCCTTCCAATTCGATTCTAAGCAGCCCGATGTACCGACCGACAAAACAATTCGCGCTAACGGTGTTTTGTGTTTACTTCACCGCACAAACTTCATTTGGTCATCCCCAAGATCGCACAGTAATTCTGAGCTCTGGGTTAGATGCCGCCGCCATCCAGCAACAGATTCAGATTCAACAAGCTGTAGCTGGTGAGACGCCTCAACCGGTGCCTCCAGAGAAGGGGCCGAAAAAGCCGGAGAAACCCGGTGGCGAGAAAAAGCCGGATGGTGAAAAAGCTGGCGACAAGGCAGGTGAAAAGGCAGGAAAGCCCGACGCCGGAAACGCCGCTGGCGAAATGAAGCCGATTTTGCGAACCAGCGAGCCACCTTCGCCGCCGAATCCCGACGAGCTGAAAGTTGCTTTGGATGAAAAAGGAACGCTGCAATTTCAGTTTCGCAATCAGCCCTGGCCCGATGTGCTCAAGTGGTTGGCTCGTGTCTCGAATCTTTCGCTTGACTGGCAGGAATTGCCCGGCGACTACATCAACCTAGCTACTCAACGACCTTACTCGCTCGAGGAAACCAAGGACGCAATCAATCGCGCTCTGTTGCTTCGCGGCTTTACGATGTTGGAGCACCAAGAGACGCTTACCATCGCCAAGACAGAGGGGCTCAATCCATCGCTCGTTCCTCGCGTTCGACCAGAACAACTGAGCGATCTGCCTCCACACAGTTTTGTTCGTACCACCTTCGAGCTCACGTGGTTGCTCGCTGAAGAGGTCAACAGCGAATTCGGATCGATGATCAGTAAGAATGGCAAGCTCACTCCGCTAATGTCGGCGAATCGAATCGAAGGCATGGACGCAGCCGCCAACCTCAAAGAAATCCACGATATTTTGACTCAAGAGCAATCGGCCGTGGCGATGGAGAATTTGGCGGAAGAGTTTCACTTGGAACACGCCAAAGCATCGCAAGTAAAGACGGACCTCGAGACATTTCTGGGATTGCAATCCAGTTCCCGCACTAGCTCGCGAGGTGGCGGCGGAGGTGGTGGTGGCGAATTCAACCAGATGATTCAAATGCAGCAGCAGATGCAGCAACAGATGCAGCAGATGCAACAGTCAATGCAGCAAAGTGGAGCCAAGCCGGGTGCCGCAGGAGGTTCGCGACCTCGTTCGGATCGCGTCTACATCATCGCTAATGATCGAGCTAACAGCTTGATTGTGCACGCACCACCCAACAAGAAAGCGATCATCGCCTCGTACGTTAAGCGTGTCGACGTCCCTAACGAGATGTCTCGCGACTATGAACGACTGAAGATCCGAACCAAGGTCTTTCGTCTAGCATCATTGTCTCCGACTGAATTGGTTGCATCTCTAACAGCCATGGATGTCCTTGAGCCGACCACGAAGTTACAAGTCAACGAAGAGAACAAGTCAGTCATGGCATACGCTTCGTTGTCCGATCAATACTTGATCCAAGATGTGATAGAACGACTGGACGGCTCGCAACGTTCGATGCACGTAATGAACTTGCGTCGCTTGAGCGCTGACGCCGTTGCCGGAAGCATTAAGTTTCTCATGGGCGGCGACGAAGAAAAGAGCAACTCGAATCGCGACATGTTCTACTACGACCCGTGGAGTTACGGCTCCTCTTCACGCAATTCCGGCAAGAAAGAGTCGGACAAGATGCGAGTGACCGCCAATGTGCAAGACAATCAACTCTTGCTTTGGGTCAACGAGATCGAACTCGAAGAGGTGAACCAACTGCTCGTCAAGCTTGGCGAACTTCCTCCAAGCGGCGGACGCATCTCCAACACCCGCATGATTGAAGCTTCGCGGCAACCGGAGACCTACGAATACTTGAAAAAGCTTAAAGCTCAGTGGGAGAAGATCTCGCCGAACAGCATCGAAATCCCAGAAGCCGATCAGTTTGTTGATCCAAATACTTCTACAACTGAGTCGGAGAATGACGCGGAAAAATCCAAGTCTGAGAGTAAAAAGGATTCGACGGACGACTCAGATCCAGCCAAGCCCAAGCCGGTTAAGCCCCGAGGTGATTCCGTCACTCGCAATGCGGCTTTCGACAAGTCATCCAAGACTTCCAAATTGGGGCAACTAGCATCGACCGCCGCGACGTTGACCTCTGCTCCGTCCACGGTTGCTGCCCAAGAACCAACGACCGACGATCCCGTGAAGAACTCAACAGCGGCTGATTCGACAAAATCTGAATCGGCCCCAGCTAGTTCAACTCAAGCTGAACAGGACGGCGAGCAAGATGCAAACACTGCTCGTCCACAAACCAAAGGTAAGAAACGACTTCCACCCGCTTTGGCTGAACTTGCTGAAGACGCAGCCAACCAACAAGCTGAAGACGAATTGATGGCGGAGGAACTCAGGAAAACCGACTCAGGCAAATCTAATCAACGCTCGCAAAAGGCTGCCACTCCACCTGTTTCCATCATGATTGATGACCGTGGCAATCTGATACTTCAGTCCAATGACACAGCTGCGCTCGATCGACTGGAACAGTGGATGCTCGAGAATCGTCCACCACGCAAAACCTACGATGTTTACAAAGTGAAATACGCAAGAGCAAGCTGGGTGTGCTTGAATTTGAGAGAGTATTTTGCCAAGGAACGCGAAGGTGACCGACGCGGTAGATCTTCATGGGAATGGGAGTATTTTGGTGGTGGAAATTCCAAGAAAGAGGATCAGCAATTGGGCAAGCGTCCTGAATTGCAGTTCATCTATGACAACGATACCACTTCAATCGTCGTTAGAAACGCCGATGATGTTCAGCGTCAAACGATCGCTGAATTGATTCAACTTTGGGACGTCCCCGACCCGAAAGAGAAGGATGAACAGACGGCTCGCTTCACCAAGCTCATTCCGCTTAGATACACTCGTGCGGAAGTCGTGCTGACGACTGTGAAGGAAGCTTACCGGGACCTGCTGAGCGCGAATGACAAGTCTTTCGAAAAAGACACAGAAGAAAAGCGTCAAAGCGCTGGTTCATTCAGTTACAAAGGTAAACTTTCGCTTGGCGCAGATGCAGTTAGCAATAGTATCTTGGTCTCGGCCGAGGGCAAGCAACTGTTTACGATCGTTTGTGATATGATCAAAGAACTGGACGACGCTGCTAAAGACGCTGGTGTGATTCAAGTAGTCCAAATCGGTGATGGTCTAAGCGCGGGCTCAATTGACAGTGCCCTCAAGGCCATTATCGCCGGTGGTAAGCCCAAGGCTGAAAAGCCACAGCCTGCCGAACAACAGCAGCAGGAACAGGGGCAGAACGCGGAAAACCCCAAGCCTAACAATAACTCACGAAACAATCGCTCGTCACGATGACGGCAAAGCCAAAAAGTATCTGTACAGTTTGCAGCTTGCTATGTCCCTTGGCTGAACCTCCTATGCTGGTTTCATCTAACGGACAGGCAGTAAGCCGAAGTAGTGCTGCCGATTGCTCAATGCGAAATCGATGGATCGACCTTCGCAACCGCTCGAAATCAGTCAACGCTCTTCCTCAGGCGTCGTTGGACCACGCGGCCATTGAATTGTTAAAGCAAGCTCGACGTCCACTCATTTGGATCGATGGAGCGGATGTTGAAACGGTTCGGTCGGCGGTGAACTTGGCTCGAGTCTGGCCCGCAACGATCCACGCGGCAAAATCGATTGGATCGAAAGTTGTCTCTCAAGTCACCTGCGCTGATGGATGGTTCGGCACAACGCTCGCCGACGCCGCTCGCCATAGCCAGTTGTTGATCACGCTGGGCACACGTTGGATGCAATCAATGCCACTCCTGGTCGATCGATTTTTCGGTCACCGCGAAGACCTGCAATGGTGGAGTATCCAAGCGGACGAAGCAGCGGACGATCAAGTCATGAACGCTGAGTCCCGGTGTCTGCAAAAATGTCTAAGACCATCGCGTGAAGTTGTGTGGCCTCGACAGCAATGGTACTCCAAGCTCAGCGAACTAGTCCAGCAAATACAGGCTTCAGACTTACAAGACGATGACAATCTAGCTACGGCAATCCTACAGTCTCCGTCCACCACAATCCTGTGGGACAAGACTGAGATAAAGTGCGAGGCCGACGAATCGCTTGTGCTACTCTTACAACAACTTGCCAAGAATCGATCCACCAAGGCAAGATTCTCGCTTTTGCCAATCAACAGTGACTCTGGAAGAGAAACGTCGGAGGCTGCGTTACTTTGGCTAACAGGCTGTGCATCGACTGCCAAGCCAACGTCGGACGGTTGGATCAGCCCCGCGCACTATCAGCATTATTCAATGGCAGATTGGCGAGCCGAATTCGATTGCATCCTAGTAGTTCGCAGCACACCATCGACTGAGCCCATAACCATCAACGCAGATCTTTTGCTTTGCTCACAAAGCGATGTTACAGCGTCAACGATTTCCCAGGTGAATCCTCACATGATTCCTGCTGGCACGGCTGGTGTCGACCATGACGCCCTGCTCTTCCGCGGCGATCACGGCATGACCTGCTTTGCTCCAGCTCCTCAGATGAACCTCTCAACTGCAGAAGTCACACTTCCAACGGCGGCACAACTCTTGCGTCAAGCGGCTGCGATCGTCACTGACATCAAGCGAGGCTTGGCATGATTGAATTAGCCAACGCCACAATTGTCGATCCGCTTCATCCCGCCAGCGGTCAGCGTACTAGTCTGTACATCCAAGGCGATCAGTTCGTTGCTAAGCCCAACACACCATTCGATCCTTCCTCTGATCAGCGAATCGACTTAGAAGGTGCTCTGGTACTTGCAGGTGGCATCGATATTCACACTCACATCGGCGGCGGTAAAGTCAATCTAGCTCGACTGCTCATGGCCAAGACGATCCCTGTCGAGCAGCGAACGGTATGGCCGACGGTCCAAACAGGTCTCAAGTATGCGCAGATGGGCTACACGGCCTGCTTCGAACCCGCCATGTTGCTCAGCACCGCACGTCACACGCATCTTGAGCTTGCCGACACGCCTATTCTTGATCATGGGGCTTACGTTGTCTTGGGCAATGAAGATTGGCTACTGCCTCTACTTGCTGACCCCAAATGCGATTCGCAGATGCTCCAAAACCTGGTCGCGTGGTCGCTGCACGCGTCGCGCGGGCTGGCGGTTAAGTCCGTGAATCCAGCCGGTATCAGCGCGTTCAAGTTCAATCAGCGTGAGTTGGATCTCGACTCGCCACACGTTCGATACGGTGTCACGCCTCGCCATGTCATCCAAGCATTGACGGCTGCGGTGGACGACTTGGGGCTGGCTCATCCATTGCATCTCCACGCCAGCAATCTTGGCATGCCAGGGAACATTGTTTCGACGTTAGCCTCGTTGGATGCTACCGAGGGCAGACGCGTTCATTTGACTCACGCTCAGTTTCATTGCTACAGCAGCGATGGTCCCATGGGCATGGGAAGCGGCGCCGAGCTGCTAGCCAACTATGTGAACCAGCATTCCAACGTGACGCTCGATGTCGGTCAGATTCACTTCGGGCAAACCGTGACCATCTCAGCGGACGCCATGGCGCAGTATCGTAATCTGCCTCACGCAACTCCAGCGATGGGAGTTATCTCGGATCAAGAGTGCCAAGGCGGTTGTGGAGTCGTCCCCATTCGCTACCAAGACAAACAGTACGTGCATAGCTTGCAGTGGACGATCGGCTTAGAACTCATGCTCTTGGTTAACGATCCTTGGCGAGTCTTCTTGACCACGGATCATCCCAACGGTGGTCCATTTACTGCGTATCCGCATTTGATTCGACTGTTGATGGATCGCAGCTTCCGTCAGTCGATGATCGAGCGACTACATCCGAAAGTCGCTAACAGCACTCTGCTAAAAGAGATTGAACGAGAATACACGCTCGACGAGATCGCTATCATCACTCGCGCCGCACCAGCTCGGATACTAGGTCTTCAAGGCCTCGGATCATTGCGAGAGGGTTGTCAAGCAAGCTTCGCTGCCTATCGCAAAGCCGGAGATTGGGAAGCCACCTTTCAAACGGCGACACATGTAATGAAGTCAGGTAAGATAGTGCTACAAGACGGTAACTTTACGGCCCACTCGACCGGAAGATCGCGTTGGCGAGCCGACGTTCATTTCGATCCAGATCGACTCAAGCCATGGAAGAGTTCTATGGAGCAGTGTTTGGGACTGCATGCAGAACTGCTGACGATTGGAGATGAAGAGCTGACTCTGTTGGGACAAAGCCACGAACAGTTCAGTCACAACAAGTGCGAGTCGGATCATGCCTGAACCGCTTTACATTGATGGCATCGAGATCCAAGATGCTTTTGCCGAAGCATTTCCAATGACCGCGACGCGTGTGATCATCACCGCCAACGACGACTATTGGGCTAGGCAAGCCGCCGAGTCGATGACGGGCTTTGGAACTAGCGTTATCGCTTGCGGATGTGAGGCTGGTATTGAACGAGCGGTCTCGCCCAATGAAACGCCCGACGGTCGACCCGGTTACGCTGTTATGTTGTTTGCCATGTCGGGTAAAGAGCTAGAGAAGCAACTGACGCGACGCGTTGGCCAGTGCGTACTGACCTGCCCTTCCAGCAGCGTATTTTCTGGAATGGATGGCGAGAAGAAGATCGCTCTGGGTGATCATGTGCGTTACTTTGGTGACGGGTTTCAACAGTCCAAAGTCATCGATGGTCGAAGGTACTGGCGCGTTCCCGTGATGGACGGCGAGTTCGTTTGCGAAGACAAGACATCTAGGCAATCGGCCGTGGGTGGCGGCAATTTTCTAGTGCTTAGCGAAACGCTTCAAGGTGCGCTCGACGCGTGCAAGGCCGCGATGGTTGCGATGGAAGCTCTGCCTCGTGTCATCATGCCCTTCCCAGGTGGCGTTGCTCGAAGCGGTTCCAAAGTCGGCTCAAAATATAAGTCGCTGGTTGCTTCAACCAACGACGCCTTTTGTCCGACGCTGCGTCACGTTACCAAGACATTGTTGCCCGAAGGCGTTGCCGCGGCTTTAGAGGTTGTCATCGATGGTTTGAGCGAAGAGGATGTGGCCGAAGCGATGCGGGTCGGAATTCGAGCCGCTTGCAAAGTCGGTAAACACACCGGACTTCGCGCGATCACGGCGGGTAACTACGGCGGCAAGCTTGGTCCGTATCATTTCCATCTGCACAAGATTTTGTAATGAGTGGACTAGAACTTCAACTTCGACAATTGCTGCCGCCGGGTGTCCGCATTGACCTGCGCGGTGTTATTCCATCGCAGCTTCATTCGCTTACGTTGGGTGAGATCGAGCGACTGCCGATTCAGGTCGATGGCATTACTCAGAAGCTCGGTGAGTGGTTCAAGGTTCGTGGCGATGCTGCGCAGATGGAACTGACCATCGAAGGAGATTGCGGCTGCTGCGACTCGATCGGTCACGGACTTGACGGTGGTGTACTGCGAGTCGAAGGAGACGCTGGCGATCAACTTGGCCATCGAATGAAAGCCGGCGAGCTAACCGTGTCAGGAAATGCTGGTCGATACTGTGCAAGCCAAATGCGTGGAGGAATGATCAAGATCGCAGGTAACGCCAGTGACTACGCTGGCGGAGCAAACTCAACCGAGCGACAAGGCATGCGCGGCGGCTTGCTGGTCATCCATGGAAGCGTTGGCAAGTGTGCAGGCCATCGCATGCGTCGCGGAATGATGATCATTCACGGTTCGGCTGATTCAGGTCTAGCCATGCGGATGATCGCTGGGAGTATCGTCTGCTGTGGTGATGCGCAGCCTGTGATCGGCTGTGGCATGCGACGTGGAACAATAATGTTGCTTCAAGAGCGGCTCAATCGGCTCAGCGATCTTCCAGGTTTCACAACGCTTGAGGAATCCGAGCTTTCGTTCTTGCCCATCTTGCTCAAGAACGTAATCCCGTATTTACCTCAAACGGTCAGACAGAACTTTTCAGTAGAAGCCGAGCATTTACCCAAACGCGGCCTGCGTAGTCTTGGCGACCGAGCTTTAGGTGGCTTGGGCGAGTTGATCCTCTTGCAACATTCGTCGGCGAGTTAACTCGCCGACTATCACACCCTCATTGACTCAGTTTGTCGCTTGACTGGCAGCGATGGTCGTAATCGGCGCGAAGTTGGCGATTGGAGTCACTGGGGCTACCGGCGTTGGCGTAGTCAAAGCCGGTACACGATCCAGGCCTACACGAGCGTCAGAGTCTTCGTGAGTCAGCGGCACATGAGTCTGATCAACGCGATCTCCAAAGCTGATTCCCATCGCTCGAGCGGCTTGAACGGAACTGCACTGCGGGTGAACTTGCTTCAGTCGATTGACGGCGTCCATAATCGGCACGCTGTTGATGGCTGGCGGATTCGAGCAAACCATTTCACCAAATCGGCCTTCCATGACTAAGCGAACTGCGTGCGCACCAAATTGGGTGGCCATCAGTCGATCAAAGGTTGAAGGCCCACCGCCCCGCTGCAAGTGTCCCAGCACCATCGAACGAGTCTCACGGCCTAGTCGCTTTTCAATTTCCGCGGCAACGATGCCACCAATACCGCCGAGTTTCGTTTGTCGGTTCTCTTGGCGACGTTCAGCGGCCACCAAACTACCATCAGGCAGAGGCGCACCTTCTGCAGCGACGATCAACGTGTATCGCTTACCAGCCTTTTCCCGTTCCAAAATCTTGGCGCAAACTTCATCGAAGTTCCAAGGAATTTCAGGCAATAGAATTATGTCACCACCACCGGCAATGCCCGAGTAAAGGGCAATCCAGCCAGCGTGGCGTCCCATCACTTCCAAGACCATGATTCGTTCGTGGCTAGCGGCTGTCGTTGCTAGTCGATCCAGCGCATCGGTCGCGCAATTGACGGCGCTATCGAATCCAAACGTAAACGCAGTTGCCGAAAGGTCATTGTCGATAGTCTTGGGAACACCGACGACAGGTATGCCGACTTCATGAAACTGTTGAGCGACGGCCAACGATCCATCGCCTCCGATGCAGATCAAGCCACACAGATTGAGTTGTTCGCAAGTCTTCTTGACGCCATCGAGAAGATGAGGGTCGATATTGATACGATCGCTCACACCAACAGTCGCCGCAAATCGGCCTTTATTGGTTGATCCCAGAATGGTGCCACCTTGGCGAAGCATGCCACGAGTGTTTCTAGGCTCCAGCGTGATGTAGCTTACGGGATCAACCAAGCCTTCGTAGCCGCGGAGGAATCCAATCATCTCCATGCCGTAACGATCGGCTACCTTCACCGCGCCGCGAATTACCGCGTTGAGACCTGGACAGTCGCCGCCGGATGTGAGAATGCCAATACGCTTCTTGGATCGATTCATGATTGCCCCAAAGATTCTGACGTGTAAGTCTGCCACAGTAAATTTAGGTTACTGCGGAAGCGTCACTCCAAAATTGGCAACTAGATGTCAGTGAAAAGGCATCGAAAAGCGGCTCATGGTACAATGGCAACCACTACAACCGATACAAAACGAAATCCCCGAATCAAGACCATGTGTGGACGATTAACACTGAAAACCGCGCCCGCCGAGTGGGGGCAACTGCTGCTTCCGCTGGTGAGCGAGTTGCACTTGCCGCAAGAATTCACGCCTCGCTATAACATCGCGCCGACTCAGCCGCTTTACGCTGTGGCCAGCAACCTACAGCCTGGCCAAAGCAGCATGACCGAGTTGCGTTGGGGCTTAGTTCCATCTTGGGCAACAGAGCTATCGATCGGCAACAGCATGATCAACGCTCGGCATGAAACGTTGCTCGAAAAGCGATCCTTCAAAGGGCCGTTAGAAAAGCGACGGTGCTTGATTCTGGCGGATGGCTACTACGAATGGTATCGCGTTTCCAGCAAAGCCAAGCAAGCTTACTGGATTACACCTGCCGATGGGACGCTTCTACTATTGGCCGGATTGTGGGAGACAAATCAACGAGCCACCGGAGAGCTCATTCACTCTTGCACAGTAATCACGACTGCTGCCAACCAGTCGATGGCCGCAATCCACGACCGCATGCCTGTAGCTCTCGTTGGTCCAACGGCTCAGCAGTGGCTGGACCCGAACTGCTCGCAGCAGCAAGCTTACGATCTGCTCGGCCCTGTCGACAACGATTTTTTTAAGCCACTCGCCGTTTCCAACTTTGTCAACAACGCTCGTCACGAAGGCCCCGAATGCATCGCCGCGGTTGAAGGAATCGTTTGAGCTAGGTCGTAGGCTGTTGATCCCAACCCGCTGCGTTAGCGAGGGACTGCGTTCCACAAATCGTTTAATGGCAAGCCGCAGGCGACTGTTCTATCTTCCTGGTTTTCATTGGCTTAGGTTCACTTTTCTTTCTTTCCACCAGAGTCCCAACAGCATGCCTTCCAAACTTATCCAATGGTTTGTCATCATCTTCACTGTTGGAGTCGTAGGCTCACTTCTGGCTGTGCTCGTCCAGCACGCGAGAACCACTGCGCGGAAGATGTCTTCGAGCAACAATCTCAAATCAATCGGTCTTGCAATCCACAATTTCGAAAGCGCCTACAAGTATCTCCCGAGTGGATGTGATGCTGAGGCGAAGCACGGATGGATGAGTCGCATATTTCCGTACATGGAGTCAAGCACTTGGTACAGCGAGACCGACTTCAATGTGAGCTGGGAGCATCCACTGAATCGAGATCACTTCAAAACTAGAATTCTGTCATACCAAATTCCAGATTGCGAGTACCGCTTTACCACCGAAGGATACGGTATCACGAACTACCTGGCCAATCCCGCAGTTCTTCATCGCAACTCCAAAGTGACATTCAGCCAACTGACTGCGGGTCTTGCCAACGTGTGGCTCGTTGGCGAATCTGCAGGAAACAAAACACCCTTCGGTTACCCATTCAACTGGCGTGAACTTCATTGGCCGCTTAGCACCGACTCAGACGGATTGGGAGCCTGGTCGGATGGCGCGCATTTCTGCAAAGTCGACGGCAGCGTTATTTTCTTGAGCAATAAAACAGATCGTGCAATTGTCGAACAACTTGCAGAAGCGGCTCCCCTGCCCGCTCAAGAACTTTGGTCACGACCAGAGAGGCAGTTTCGAGGATCGAAGACTAAAGTCAACAACTACGTCGATTATGTTGGCAAGGACGATACGGACCGAAAAGGCGGTCCACCGTATTCTCGCGTAGTCCTAAACAAAGTTGGATCTGCCGAATTCATCGACTTTCAATCGGGAATGATTGATGTCGACGTCGTTATGGCTAAGTATCTCGAAGCCAAAGTCCTTCGAATCAAATTCCCGCAAACTGAACAAGAGCTTCAACGCATCTGTAAACTGAACGAACTAGAGACGCTTTGCTTGCAACGGAACTACTCTCGCGATCCAAACGCAGTTCGTGGGCTAGAGTTGGGTCTGTTGCTTGAAGGCCTAAGGAAACTACCCAAGCTGACGTTTCTTGAACTCAACGCCGATTCGGACGAACTTCCAACTATTCAACAAGCCCTGCCCCACTGCGAAGTCGTACTTTCGAAGGGCTGGTAAACATCTGGCCTTGTTGCATCATCAATGACCTACGATCGACGCAATCGATTGGTAATTGTTTAACGGCAAGCCGCAGGCGACTGCTTCTATGTCGCTACGGATCGAGCGAAACTTCTGGGCTTCCAGCCAATATCCGTTCTGCCATGTATTCATTCTGCTGAGTTGCTTGCCACCACAAGGCGATATCCATAATCCATTTCGTCGCGACTAAGTAATTCTGAGTATCGCTCGTTCCACGCTCCTGATGCAATGTCTTTTTCAAGCTGGGAAATCGCTCGTGAAACGTAGTCAATGTGTACTTTTGAAAATGAAGAGATAGCGTTGCGGGCGGCTGGATCAAGATACACCTCCGGTCGTCGCCAATATGCAGCCAGAAACCCGTCCGCGCAGTTCCACGGAACCATAACTGGAAACACCTTGCAGTTACTTAGGGTTTGATGATATGCGTCGATCGGTAGGGCATGCTTCTTATCTAGTTCAGCGAACTGAGGAAGGTAATCGCGTACCAACCAAAACGAGTCGACCTTGAAAGGATCGAAAGTCAATATTACTTGCCGCCGCGAGACCCGCCGCATTTCCGTCAGCCCTTTCACAGGATCCGTCCAATGGTGAACCGTCAAGACTGCCATAGCTACGTCAAACTGTTCATCCTCAAATGGCAATTCTTCAGCATTGGAGCGAACGACATGCTTCGAATCAGCTCTCTGTTCAATCATGCGTAGCGAAGGCTCAACCGGTGTCACCTCCAAGTCGCTCGGTTCATAGGAACCGGCACCGGCGCCAATATTGCAAACGGAAGATGCGTTCCCAATAGCCTCGCGAATTCGACGCGCGATTCGAATATCCGGAACTCGAAATCGCCGGTAACCGATTCCGATAGAATCGTAGATCAAAGAATGGGATGATTGTTCCATCGGCAGTCCATCAGACATTTCGTAAAAGGAAACCAGTTGCCTTACTAGCTTGGATTCAGAAAGCAAGACAACCGCCACTTGTGTTGACTATCTCGTTTGGCAATCGTTATTCAATTGGTCAACTGCTTGATGCAATTCAGAATTCGTTCGCGAACCTCATCGTCGGCTTCTCGGGCCAAAGCTTGCTCCAACACTTGCAAATGTGCTTCACGGTATTCCGAAAATGCTGCCAACGTCTCTGCAATGCTGGCACGAATTTGCGGGTCTGGATCGGTGAGATAAGAGGTGAGTAGCGAGAGTGCTTTTTTGACCTCATGTTTAACGGCTGTAGTCACTGCCGCCTCGCGCTTAATCTCATCCTCGAGGTTCTTTCCTTTTTTATCAAGAATGCTGCGCCATTGATCTTCACCCCATCCAGGCCTTGCGTGAACTTCGAGGTAACCACGACCGGATGCTACACACGCGATCAATCCTGCAATTGCGGTACGGTCAGGAGTTGTAGGCGAGCTGAACATGTTGATCAAAAATGGAACAGCATATGCTGTGGCTTCGTAGATCGTTCCCTGATGCCAGATTGTACTATAGAGATCGTTTATTGCGTTGTCACGTACAGCGTTGTCGGACGAGAGTGCCGCACGAAGTAAATCGGGCACGTCCTCCGCCGCGCCGTAGGCATGGTGGAGTGTGGACCATTTGATGTTATCGAGTTCTTCAAGCATGGAGGCTCTTGTATTTTTCAACTGGATCATTGACGAAGTTGAATGGGTTCAGCAACTCAGTGTTCACACTTTGGTTCTCACACGTTTGAGCTTCGTTAGCTTGTAGTAGTATGCCTCACGGACGATTGCCCCGAGTCCGCAAACGCGATCAAGATGTTTCAGTAGACCCGGATTTGCCGTTTTTCTTGTCAATTGCTGGTAGAGTCCCCAAAGAACCGCGCCGACAAAACTAATGCCCACCAGCGGCATAATTGCCGCGACAATCACGGCAAGGATAAATACAATGACTAGCCAGAACGAGTGCAAGAGTGTATCGACAACCTGTTTCGCAAAGCCAATCCGCATCGACCGCGCCAGTATCTTGTCACAACCATAGCAAAGATAACAAGGCAAAATGCAAGATTGAATTTCCGCTACGCTTTCCGGTGAAACCATTTGATCTCTTGAAACAAAATCCAATCTGGCCGGTAAGACGATCTCAAATCGCGCCGACGTACAAATCTGACATATTCCATCGAAAGGTGGGTCAGCATTGCGAATCTTGTCGAGCACGATACCTAGAGGCGATGTGTCCACAGAAGGTGCTTTAAGCAACTTGGATAGTGGCGGAACCAATATCGTGGTGCTGCACGCAGTGCATTTAGTTTGAGAGCCAGCTTCAGTTCGGGATACCCAAACAACATTTCCGCACTCACATGACAAGCCAAATTTGATGTTTGGATTCAACGAAGTTTGCCTCAATTCCGCGATTGATTGATTTGTGCGTAAGCTACCGAACTAAGAAAGTCGAGGGCTTTATGTCCAACGATTGTTACTTGCCAATGTACTTTCCATGGTAAAGCAAATCGACATAGTCATCCAGTCTTTCAGCGAAAATCACGACCGCAGTCTCGGAGAGGTTCGTATACTCCAACGCGCGACGAACGTGAAGCACTTCGCAAGTTCCTGGGAAAGTCCATTTTTGTTCGCTTTCTCGCCGACGCATTCGAATAGATAGACACTTGCCGATGTATCAGACTAAACGGGTAACACGAATGAGCAAGAACGTAGTTTTCATCATGTCACATCTAGGACCTTAACAGATGGTTGGGGCTCTGCAGTTCGACCGGTCGGTTCGGCGATAAACGGTATGGGAATGTCTGATTCGCCATTTTCCAAGCAGTACGAGTTCACGAGAAAATACTTCCAATCGATTGGAAAATACAGCGACGGCAATTCTTCTGCTTTGTAATCGTATATTGGGGAAGTTGTTCGAGCATACAATTCTGGAAGATGCAAGTCGTCATCAACTGTGTTTGGAAAAACAGCAAGGTCAAAGCTAACGCAGAAGTACTTAAACTGAACCTCTTTGATTGTCTCGCCGACGATCAACGGTCTAATGAATCGATCGTCAGAGCTGTACCAAATGTCCTTGAGAACAATATGCTTTTCAAAAACACCTTGGGTTACCGATTTCATTTCGTCCCAAATAGCACTTCGATTCATGTTGGAAAAGTCCATGATCGACCGAATTAGGAGATCAGAACCGAAGCGGGAGGTGAGTTGCCAGCACTTACCTTCGCTGTCAGAGAATTCGAAAGTCGCTGCAAGAACAGACCATGGAAAGTTATCTGGATCCTCGTCGTCAAGGCCGCAACCCGCAGCGATTGACAAGGACATGGACGCTTGAATGGAGCCTGCCAGTTGTAGAATCTTTCCATCTTTGGTTGCGCAACGAACGTTTGCAACCCGAAATGTAACTTGTGTTTTCATGTGTATCCAACTGACATAACGGTTAGCGAAGTCCCCACCCGGTTGATTTAGCAACCATTGTCCGAATGGCCCCGCGAGGACTTGTCATTCATCACATTGTTCAAGTAGGCCGCTTCGCGGCAGGCAGAACGGCCTTTAGTGTAGCGGAGGATTGACTCGTTTTTCAATGACTTTTCTGCAGCGATCAGTAGATTTGCTATGCTGGCGAATCATCCTGGTCATCCTTGCTCTACGGTGTTTTGTGGGGGCTTAGTATCGATCCCATCGTAAACTAAGCGAGCATCTCGGAAATAATCGCGAGTCCCGCGAGCCAAGCCCAACCCTGGGGTCGTCCAAGCGAAAGATTTGGCGGTGAGGGCTTATGCAACCATTTGCGAGATCCTCATTCGACCCGCAACATCAGTCACTGCCATCACCAGTTGTCTTAATCACTTGTCCAATTGATATGGAGGGCTCCTTGGATTGACGACTCAATCTGGAACCACTCGTCGCGAGGTCGCCAATCGTGAAACTTCCAATCTGTTAGTGTTAGTGTTAGTGTTAGTGTTATCGGCTGACCTTCGAACTGGCAGAGATCGCGTGTGATCTCAATTGGCTTTCGGTCGCATTTGCCGATTAGGCCTTCAATTTCGGCTGTCGTCAACAAACTCGACACTAAGATTCACTTTCGAAAAACTCCATCCTCATCAACGTAGTTTGCAAAATCTTCGAAGCCCATATTGGCCAATGATAAATTGTTCTGAATGCGTTGAATTGCGGACGGCAATGCACGGAACTGCCTTATCTGATTGTCATCTATCTGGCCGTGCGGCTTCCAATCGAATCCATCGAGTTCGTCGTTCCAATCAGGCAGGAAAGATACTACCGCTATCGCATCTTCAGCCGACGTAAAGGTGCTGTCATCGACAACAAAACAAAATGCATTGGGGTATTCGTCAGGGAGCATTCGGACGAGTTCGCCAACCGACTTTCCAAGATAACGCCTATCGTCGACAAATTGAACGTAGGCTAGAAACAGATTCACGGTCTGAAGTTGAGAAATCTGGGAACAGATGTTTTTCCAATAGGAATCAGCAAATTTGCCGGTCCGAATCACCCAAGGATCAGTGTTCATTTTCGAGTTATGGCCTTGTGCCTCTGACAATTGAAGAAGAAGTGTAAGATAGGCAGAGTAATTGACGTTAACGGGTCCAATCAATTGGAATACCGTCGATGGCGTCGGCCCTGAACGTTGTTTTCAAGAGCGTGCGAACTGCCTCTTCGAGTGTCGCAACCTGCGTAATCACCGCATCCGAAAACCGCATTACGCCGATCTCTTGGCGTACGTGAATCGTAAATCCGTCTTCGCTAGGTGTAATTACCACTCCATCATAAGCTGGTTCGTCACGCGGCCAGTCCGAAGGATACCACGGTGATGTTTTCAGAATATCACGAATTGCTTCAACGAACGCCGAGGCAGGCAATCCCGCGATCGGCAGCGACCTTCGTTCGGCGACATTGAGGTGCCATTTTTTCGCGAGCTTGCGGGCAAGACTCGACACGTCATGATCGGACAAAACAGAGTGCTCCTTGTTTTGACTGTCGTGGTTATCTATGTCGTTCAAGAGAGTCCTGCGTCTTCAATGCACCATGAGCGTCCGCAAGTAGCAAGTCTAGACTAGCGTAAAGAGTATCTCGTAGCTGACGATTGCGTCGAACACGCTACTTACCACCATCGTCAGGCAATTCGTCGAGCGACTTACGCGGACAAGCATGAACTGTAGCCTATCGAAAGACCACTACCGTATCCGCAAACTTATCACCAAATCGCTGCTTATCCCTCGTCATAATGATTCTAGCTGCAGCAGGAATTGCACCGAACAAAAAGGGATTCACTTCGAGCAAGCGAAACAAAGTTCGAACCAAGATCTGCCTCGTCGAGCATTTCTTCCCATCGTAGCCAATGATTTTTAAGCCCATCAAAAACTTGCCAGGCGTCGCGCTTAGCAACATCTCGAAGATCTGAAAGTACGCCAAGTAGGTAATGAATACGCATATTCCTTGCGCGACCGGCCAGTCATCCGATAACTGTTTTGCAGCCAGCACCCCGAGAAATGCAGCTAGAACACTATCAATGATCGCAGCCATGTGTCGGGGCATGGTGGTTCCAATTGGTGAAATAGCGGGGACTCGCTCGGGATTTTCCGCACCTTCGATTGAGACCTCGTCGGGGTGTTGGGCCCTCTCTCTACGTACGGCCGATAAGTCGGATTTCGGAGGACTATAAGGATTGTCCAAAGGCTTTGCTTTCATGCAGGGCGAAAGAGCTTATGTTACACCAAGGGAGCTGTCGATCATCGCGTTGTTCAAGCAAGAGGCTACTCGGCAGATTGAACGGGCGATAGTTTAGCCGATGATTGATTAGTATTTCAACAACGTTTCGGCAAGCGTTCGGAAGATTTGTTTTTCTGCCGCTCCCTTCGAAATCGCAGCGTGCATCTTGGTACGATCTCAATCAAACTCTCGAAGAGTCGATCATCGATTGTCGAGTTTCTCAAAGAAGATTGCCGCGATGGAGAATATGCAGGATATTCCCCACCACAAATAGGCGAGAAAAGTCATCGGATTGGCAAGTTCCCTGAACGATGGCCATCGAACAACATCAATGATAAACCACGCCAGCCACCCACCTTGAACAAGTGCTGAGATCACCCAACCAATGCGATACAGATTGAATGCACGAGTTGACTTCGGCGTGGATTTCGACGCACGCCATATGTAGAACCCGGTGACCAGGTAACCTGGCAAAAGAGTTGGTAGAGTTCTAGATAATTGCCCTGTGAGCATCGAAGGAAGGCAGAGTAGTGCCCAAAAACATGCTCCGAACGAGAGTATAAGTGCTGCGCCACGACCAAAGGGCCAGCGATCATCGAGATTCGGGGGCATCAGAGTAATCCTTCGTCCGAACGAAAGCTACCAAGCCACTGTTAAGATTACGCAATGCTCGAAACAGTGCTTGCAGTGACGACGTTACATCGACTTCGTGTTTAGTTTCAGCGTTTAGGAGCCAACGGTCAGCAACATCCATAATCGAGGGAATCGCATCGCCTTGCAATCTAAGGCTCCCGAAAGGAATGATTCTTCGGACCCGATTAACGTACGATTGCATAAATTTTGTTGCGAGCTTTTGCGTAGTAAAGAACGGGAGCGTTCGTACGTCGCTGGTTTTGTAGGTGAAGGGCTTGAACCCTTGGTCGTTGCGGGCAAGTTCTTTCACAGAATCTTCAATGATTTTCCTAAGTTGGTCCTCCGTCAGCGATTCAGGGTCGACGTTGGTGTCGAACGGCACACTCAACACAAAAATGTCCGTTGACGCCAATTCACGGAGGAACCCAGATTGATCTGAGTTGTTAGCGAGCTTGGTCAGTCGGTCAGGACCGCCGAAAAATGAGGACAACATTTGATCTGGTTCTATCGTGCATAGTGACTTGAATCAAAGATTTCCGGTAGACAGTTATTTTAGCAAAGCGAATAGGCTACCGCACTTCATGGGCTTTCTTTGTTCGTTAGATTTCATTTGAGTTGGAGGTTTGCCCTCAAGTCTCAAGCCTCTCACCTCAAGCCTGTTACCTGCGGCTGTGATAGGAGATCTTGCAGTCGGGTAAGCCGGCCAAGAACTGCCTGCCGTAGTACTTACTGCGAATTCGTGGATCGAGGATGACCACGATACCTTCGTCCTGAGCGGTACGAATTAAGCGACCAAAGCCTTGACGTAACTTGATTACGGCTTCAGGAATTTGATAATCGCGAAACGGATTACCGCCAGCTTTACGAATCGCTTCCAATCGGGCCTCTAAGAGCGGATGATCGGGAACGCTGAAAGGCAGCTTGGTGATAATGACATTGCCCAGCGCGTCGCCGGGAACATCGACGCCTTGCCAAAAGCTGTCCGTACCAAACAGCGCGCCTTTGGGATTCTGCTTGAACTTCTCTAGTAGTTGGCCTCGAGGCATCCCTTCGGCTTGGCTGTACAGCACCATGTCTTGCTCGGCGAACCATTGTTGCATGGCCGATGCTGTGCGACGCAGCAGTCCATAACTGGTGAACAGCACAAACGCTCGGCCGTTGGTTTTCAGTAAATATCGTTTGATCATCGCCGGCAAAGCTTGCTGGAACTCATCGGCACTAGTCGTCGGATCAGGCATATCACTAACCACGATCAATTCGGCTTGCTTCTGATAGTCGAATGGACTTCCAAGCTGAATCGTCAAGCTTCCCGTCGCGCCGACTCGCGATTGGAAGAACTGAAAGCCACCATCGCGGCCAGTCGAGACCGTGGCGCTAGCCATAATCACGCTTGGGACCTGCTGAAAAAGCATCTCTCGCATTCGCGTAGAGATATCGATCGGCGCGGCATGCATGTCGATTCGAAAGCCAGATCTCAAAGTAGCTCGCTCAAGCCAATAGACCATCGATTCATCTTTTTGGCCGAGCCAGGCAGTGATGTTGTCCGCGATTGCATCCAGTCGATTGGAAACACCGGTAAGCTCGCTGTATCGTGAAGGATCATTGGTGGTCTCGGCGAAACCTCGCACGCGATTCGACACGCTTAGAAATCGTTCCGACAGAGTATTGCCAACGATGCCCTTATTGATCACTCGCTTCGCATCCGCTCCGGTGGCCCCCATCCATGAATCGAGATCAAACAAGAACTGCTCAATCGCATGATGGATCTTGTTGACCTCCTCGACCAAGGTATCCAAACCCATCGCCGTGAACAGGCCTCGACCGGTGCTTGGATTGTAGAGTTTGTTCAGCGTGTAGCGCAGTTGCCCGGAAGTAACCTTGATTCCCAGATAGCCACTAGCGACCGATTCAATCGTATGACATTCGTCCAAGATTGCCGCAGAATACTCGGGCAAGATCCCGAAGCCAGCCTGAGCTCGTAAGGCCAAGTCCGTAAAGAACAACGCGTGATTAGCGACAAGAACTTGAGCGCCAAAGACACGACGGCGAGCGAGATAGTAAAAGCAACTGTCGAACGTAGGGCATTTTTTGCCTAGGCAATTGGTCGTATCGCTGGCAACCTCGTCCCACAATCCTCCGCCAGGCTTAAAAGGCATGCTGCTCAGCGAACCATCGTTGGTGTTCTTCACCCACTCTGAAAGCCGCTGCAGCTGGCTCATCTCGCCATCGTCCAGCATTTGAGTGGCTCGAGTCTTAGCCAAGCCAAAACGACGCTTGCTCAAGTAGTTGCCACGCCCTTTGACTAGCACGCTGGAGAACTCGCGCGGGATCACGCTATTAAGTAGCGGCAAGTCCTTGTTGATCAACTGCTCTTGCAAGCTGATAGTGTGAGTGCTGATGACTACGCGACGCACCATGTCGTCTTCGTCATCATCCTCTTTGGAGGCTTTCGATTTCTTTTCAACCTGCGGCTTGGGCTTGGGATTCTCCAATTGATCCGAGGTCACATGCAGAATCGCAGGAACCAGATAGGCAAAGCTCTTTCCGACGCCCGTTCCAGCTTCAGCAACAAGATGTCGCTGAGTACGCAATGCCTCGGCGACCGCTTGGGCCATGTCGAGCTGCTGCTGTCGATGCTCGTAGTGCGGCAGCCTGCGCGCGATCAGACCACCGGGACCGAGTATTTGAGAAACGTCAAGAGACACTAAGAGGTCCGTGAATTGGAGCTAGATGCGCTGAACTAATTGGCCGCTAATCCTGCGGATCAAGCGTCGCATTTCCAAGACACTCAACGTACTCAAAACACGCGAGATGGGTAGTCCACTGGACACCGCTACGCGATCAATCGCCGTGGGTTCCGCAGCAATTGCTTGCAGAACGATCTTTTCTTGCTCATTCAAGCTCAGTTCGGCCGGATGCATGACCGTCTCGTCCGAGCTTACCTGCACGTTTTCGACCAACGGCCCCAGGGACTCAAACACATCTTCGGGGTCTTGAACCAAGATCGCGCCATCGCGAATCAATCGATTGGAACCGCGAGCATTCGGCGAACTGACCAAGCCTGGAAGTGCGAACACGTCCCTGCCCTGCTCTCCTGCCGTTCGAGCTGTGATTAGCGAGCCGGACTTCTCGCTCGCTTCAATCACAATCGTTGCCAACGACAATCCGCTGATCAAGCGATTGCGTCTGGGGAACATCCCCTTCTTCGGCTTTGTCCCCGGAGGCATTTCACTAATCAGAGCTCCACTTCTCGCGACGCGTTCGGCCAGCTCTTCATGCTGAGGCGGATAGATCTCGACAACTCCACTGCTTAGCACTCCAATGGTTCGACCGCCTTCGTCAACTTCCAAAGCTCCCTCATGCGCCGCCGCATCGATGCCTCGCGCCAATCCGCTGACGATCGTTATTCCACTTCGTGCAAGGACTCGCGCGAATCGCTCCGCTTGACTGCGACCGTACTGTGACGCCGTGCGAGTCCCGACGATAGCCACCGACAATGCATCTCGCTGCTCAAAGCCGCCGCGAACAAACAACACGCTTGGCGGATCTGGGATTTCCTTGAGCAGCCTTGGAAAACGCGAGTCCTGAGGCAAGAGAATGTCGACGTTCAGCTTTGCACAAGTGGCGATCGTTTGTTCAGCCTGCTCGCGAAATTCTTGGCTGCGCAAGTTGCGAATCAAGCCAACACCAACGCCTTCCACTTCGCTCAGGCTGTCAGGACTAGCTGATAAGACTTCACGCGCCGAACCAAATCGCTCCAAGAGTCGATCGAGCAATGTCGAGCCGACGCCATGAGTCATGACAAGCTGCAAATAGTCAAGTAGCATGTGTCCCTCGGCTGTAGCGCTATTTACCTCGCTCGTCGCGATGCTAGTTGCGACCCTGGTGGAATCTGTGTAATATTCGTTAGCGGACATTTTAAACCATCCTCATCTTGCGACGCCAAGGCACGGTTCACAGCAGCCACACTCAATGCGTCCGCAGCCTTCCTCAGGTCTACTCCTATGTCAAACCTCTTCGACTCGAACAATAACAATCCCTACGCCAGCTCCTTCGCAGCTCCTCAGCAACAACCTTCTAGCATACAAGCAAGTTTGCCTGGCTACTGCACGACGATGTTCATCATCAGTTTGATATTCTCCATTTTGCGCATAGCGTCCACAGGCTTTTCAATTCTCGGCATGTATATGTTAAGTCAAGCCGATACGGCATCGCCTCTGGCCAGCAACGCAATATGGGAAGTACTCACCGGCGCTGGCATGATGTTAAGCGGTATCATCGGCAACTCACTGATGCTTGCTCGCAAACCCGTGGGACTTTACTTTGGATATCTACTTGTCTTCTTTGTGCTCGGCTCTTTCTTGGTCGCCATGATTCAAACGGTAACCTTGTTCAACATGCAAGGCTCGGGCGTTGCTGGATCGCAGCAGCAAGCGCAGCTTATCGGCATGGTGATCGGTGCCAGTGTTGTAATCGTCATTCGATTGGCTTTGGTGGGAGCATACGTCTTTGCCCTTGTGAAGTTCAAGCAGTGGTGTGAAGTCAACCGCTAATATCACGCGCCGAAGCAACAATGCACCAGGCACTCACGATAGGAAGTGTGAGTGCCAGTAGTTAAGTTGTTCCTGGTAATTCATCTTTGTTTGAATAGTCATTGTCGACATTATTGCTTTGGGTATATTCCTGGTTATCTTCGGCTACTCTGCGCTGTGAAGAGCTGAGGTGTGAATCACCCAATTCTGTGCCTAATCGCAGGAGCTCAACTTCGATTCGCTTGGCGATCCTGGCACGAGCAAGCTGACTCAGGCCATGTTCAGCGATTGCATCATCGCTGGTGCCATCGTATTCGGCCTCGTCCACAAGCGAGTCCTGTATCAACGCTGAGAGCTCGGCGTATTGCTGAGACTGGGGCGACATAGCCAAGTGTTGCTCTAAGGTGAGCTTCTCAGCGTCGGTAAGCGGCTCGAAGAGACTCTGGCTAATCAACTGGGCTGCCGTTTGATCGTTCATTCCTATTCAGCCTTTTTGTTTAGAGCCTATTGATAAGAACACTTTGTATCATGGAATCGGCTTTCGCCTCGTCAACCGGATTTATTAGCGCAGTTCCGAGTCCATTGTAACATTTTATAGAATCGAAGCGTTATTCATTTCGCCGTCGACCGGCCAGTTCTCCGAAACACATTTAGCTAGCCCAAGCCTAGCGCGATGCAGGCGAATCCAATAGTTGTTTGTCGAGATATCCAATTCCTTGCAGATGTCCTCTGCCTCTTTCTCTTCCAGCACTCGCAGCATGAAGATCTCGGCCTGCATGCGGGGGAGCTTGCGGAGGCACTGAAAGACAATCTTGCGAAGCTCGTGACTCTCCAAATTGCCGTGAACATTCGCCATCGCTCCTTCGCGCCAACTACCGTTGAGATCAAACAGTAAGCTTTCCGGAGTCGCTTCGTCGTCGATGGAGACTTTTGTCTTGTTGACCAACCTGCGGCGAAGGGTATCGCAGACTTTGCGTCGCAGGATAGCGAACAGCCAAGTGCGTTCGCTCGCGTATCCGATAAACTGATCCGACTTACGAATTGCTGAGAGCATCGTTTCTTGCACAGCCTCTTCAGCCAGTTCGTGATGCCTTAGTCGATGGAACGCAAAGTTGTACAGCGCGTTACCGTGAATCTCCAACCAACGGCTCGGATCGATAACTGTGATCGGTAATTCATCTGCCGAGCGAGTTGCGTTGGTCGAGTTCGTTGATGTGGTTGACGTAGTTTTCTCACTCGAGTTGGCTGTTGTCGGCGGATTGACCGGCTTAGTCGACCGGGGTGTCCCAAGCGAATGAGCTGAGTCAGTGGCGCCGGTCAATTCAGGTGAGTGAGCTGAGTCAGTTGAATTAGCTGAGTTAGCCGAGCCAGCCTTTGTAGCTGCCATGTTCGAGCTAGCTGACTTAGTGGCCTGAGTTGGATTAGAGGACTTTGAAGAAAGGTCTCGCATGAAATTCAGCCAATCCCGCACTCAATCCAACTGAAGCGGCTGCTGAAAGACGAGCTAGCCGAATGATTGCCACTGCACAAAGCATGTGTTATGAAACCAGTCTTACAGAGCTTTTGCAAGCCCCACCCTGCCTAATTCTCGCCAATCTTCGCTTTCTCACGCCCAACTCCCCGCAAGCTTACCTCCACATTCCGCCGCACCGTTCTCTCCGTCTCCCCTTCCCGTCTTCACACCTTTCATCAACGGCACCTACTTCAATCCCGCTATTCACCGCCTTTTCTTTGCCAACCGCTCTTCTCAGTCCTTACTTTCCCCTACCCTGCCCTCCCATTCTCTTGGCTTACGCATCCGCCAAACCACACAGATTCCCACAAAAAAGCTTCAAACACAGGCCGTTTTCTAAACTAGAAACGCCGAGAAATCACAGGGCTTCACTTCGAGCCCAACAGACGTTAGAATTCAGGTTCACACACGCGTCCGTGGCGCAATTGGATAGCGCATCGGTCTTCGGAACCGAGGGTTGCTGGTTCGAATCCAGCCGGGCGTACTTGTCTCATCCTGCGAACTTTAGGCTACCCGCCAGTTCGCAGATTGAGAGGTTTTCTCTTGTGGTCACTCGATCGCTGAAATCCCCAGTGTTTTGGGCGTTTTCGATTTTTCGGCCCCAGCTTGCCGCGCTCTCGCTTTTCTTACCGCGATCGGATTTTCCGAATGTTGCTTCCGTTAAAACGGAATTTTCGACCGCGAACTATCGCGCTCTCTAGTTGATAAGTAGTTGCTTGTTAGAACGCCGATTGCTTCCGCCCCACCGAACCGGACCTCAAACTATCTGACCGGTGGGTTAACAGCGGGGCAGATACCGGAGATTGCGGCCAAATAAAAAGGGCTGGAAACTGCCCGTTCAATTGAGCTCGAATCATTCGGCCACGACCGGTATAATAAAACCGTTTGATAACAACTCTGAAGGTGGATCCGGAAAGCAGCGAACCGCTGCTCCCCCTCGCCCGAAAGAGCGTCCAAAGACTCTCAAAGCCAGGTCCAGCATGTCGACAACTGAAGCCGCATCGAAAGTCTTTGAAGAGATCGCTCAACTCTTTGGTTCCGGCCCCACCGATGAACAGATTTTAAACTTTCGGCCGTCTGCCGACGTCGTCCAACGAGCTTCGAAGCTTCTCTCGCTGAACCGCACTGGCCAAATGGATGACGATCTGAAGCACGAACTGGATCAATACGAGCAAGCTGAGCTTTTGATGCGTATGGTGAAAGCCCAGATACGTGCGCGGCAAGGAAGCTAGGAACGAATGAGCGAATATGTGCCAGCAGAACTTCGCCGGCTGATTCATCCCAGGACCGATTTATGGGACGATCACTTGGAGTTGATGAAAGATGGTTCCCTTTCGGCCAGGACGGCTATCGGACGAGTTACAATCTCACTACTAAAGTTGAACCGTCCTGAGCTGCTTGCATTCAGAGCCTTGCTTGCAAAATCGATTCGGAAACCGCGTTAGTGCTGCTTCGGCCACATCAATTGAAGTCATGACATCTACGATTATTGCGATGCGATAGAAGAGTCAATGACGCCTTGACGCAGCCTATTCCACATTTGCCGCTGCTTGTTCCAGTCGAGTGATTTTGCGATTGGGCGGATGTCGGCTTCTTTGATCGGATCGCGGCCCTGGGTGGTTCTGGGCAGGAAGAGGATCTCTTCCTGGATGTCGGGGGCTAGATTGTCTAGCCACATGATTTGCGTCATGCGCGTCGTTGAAATCTGGCCGAAGTGGGCGAGCGCGGATTGGTTGCACCAAAAGCCGGCCTGGAAGAATAGCTCTGTGATGCAAAGTTGCATCGAACACTTCGTTGAGCCGAACAAGAGGAATTTTGTTCGGTGCCGTTGACAAGGAACCAATCCAAACCGGAGCTCCAGTATTAGTGGTACGGCAAACAGTCGCTCAACTCTGGAGACCTAAGAAGGGCGACGCATTTCCTCGATATGTTTTGACGTCGCATATCCAAGGTCGATTCGAACTTTAGAGTCGAATTTCAAGTCATGAGTCTGCACTTTTCTCTGAAGAGTAAACCTACTTTCTCACTGGTATCCCGATGATAAGCCCCGCGGTTCGATTCTCTAGGCTCTTACGATCCGGCACATGACATTTAAGGCAGACGTTGGATAGTTGTATTTTCCCGACCCGACGATAGACGCCATCGTCTATTAGCTCGAATTCATCTTTTCCTGACTTCAACGCTTTAACGGCTTGGATTTCAAATGTATTTTGAGGCTCATGTGTGACATTCATGGCTTTGCCGTCGACCGCTAACCACCGCAGCTTTATACCCTCTTCCTCTTCTAATTCGGCAAAAACATCTTTGAGTATCGCAGCGGGAAGCGGCATGGATTGGTCTTCATGGTAATAGCGATGATGTACGATCTGCAACGTCGAGTGCAGTGCAGTGTGAAGTATCTTCGCTTGTCGACGCGCCTCAGCGACGGTCGGTAGATCTTTCGGAATTGCTGCATCCGTTTTATTCAAAACGTTTGCTTCTTCTTGTGCATTTGCATTCTTAATTAGGAATGGATTTCGACTTGGTCCAACTTGCTGTATAACGGCAAAGCAAATGGATAGTAATGCGATGGAACGACGACTCATGCTGGAATATGCTTTCGGGATTGGGTTAATGCTGTCTAACTTTTTGTTGCGTGCCTGCTAGGACTCTGCTGGAATACGAGTTGCGCTGCAATAGGCTAGGAATTGGGTCGGTCGTCGATCGGGGCACCTTCTTCGCATTTCTTACAATAAAGCCGATAGCCAATCATGGCATCGCGTCCAGTGATCGTTGTCACCCATTGACGAATCATCCAAGGTGGATCATGCCGAACATGCTGGTTGTGGCCGCATGCGAGCTGTGCAACCCAATGCCCTTGTTTGTCCGAATGGTAGCCGACAATGGCTTGTGCTAAATCACGGTCAATTTCTCTTGATGGCACGTTCGAATTCATTCTCCTGATCGCAACGGTATGATCGGATCAGCGGATTCCAGCAACTGTTGAACTGTAACTCCGGCAAACGCTGCTTCCGCAGCTGCGTAAACTCGGTCGAGCTCTGCGTGCAAAGGGCATAACTTCTTATGCGATTTAATTCCGAGCGGACAGGATCGGATTCTCTCCATCGGTGAGACTGAATCGACTATATCCAGAATTGCAATTTCAGTTGGTTCCTTAGCCACCTCGTAGCCGCCACCAGGACCACTCCGCGAGCGGACGAGCCCAGCCGCAGCAAGGTCTTGCAGTACTCGATGCAAATAGCGCCTAGGAACTTGGGTTGCAGCAGCTAGTTCTTCCGCTGACGTAGGCTCTCCCATACGACTGGCCATGCAGGTGACCGCGCGTAAAGCATACTCGGCAGTTTTCGAAAGCATGACTTGGAACTTTCTGTTCAAATTTCTTGTGCGAACTTGGTCAGCCTATTCTACACATTGACGTGCACAATGCAATTCTATACCATAGGGTGCATAATGTGACCGTATTTCTTCCGCACGATTCTATCAAGCCTCTTGCATCCTTGAAGACGAGAAAAACATGGCGCGACTTTGGTTGGCTTTCGGCGGCGTAATGGTGGTTTCATTCCTAATATTGGGTTGGGTCGGCACGCGAATCTACCAGGAAATGCCCCCCATTCCTGACAAGTTTGTGACTACGGATGGCGTTACGTTGATTGATAGCGGCGAGGTAATGGCGGGCCAAAATGTATGGCAGGCCCTCGGTGGGATGCAAGTTGGATCGGTGTGGGGACACGGCAGTTATGTGGCCCCCGACTGGACGGCAGATTGGCTGCACCGCGAAGCGGTCTTTATTCTCAATGCCTGGGCGGAAAAGGAATTCAATTCAACGTTTGAAGACCTGGACGCTGAACACAAGGGGCAACTGACAGCGCGGCTAAGTCAGCAACTGCGAGAGAACTCGTACGACAGTTTGTCAGGTGTTGTCACGATTTCACCCTTGAGAGCGGAAGCCTTCGCAGCAAATCTCGAGCACTATCGATCCGTTTTTATCGATGGCAATGCCGATTATGCGATTCCGCCGAACACAGTTTCCAGCGAAGATCGCTTGCGCAAACTGGCCGCGTTCTACTTTTGGAGCTCTTGGGCGGCCGTTACAACGCGCCCTGGAGATATTGCCAGCTACACCAACAATTGGCCGCACGAGCCGCTAGTTGGCAATCGTCCAACTGGGGACAACATTGTGTGGACTGGCGTGAGCATCATCGTCTTGTTGGCAGGCATTTCCGCGATGGCATGGTGGCATGCTTCGCGAAAGGAGGAAGAGGAAGATAGTGAACCGCAAACATCGGATCCATTGGCTAGATGGGAAGCGACACCATCGCAACGGGCAACGATCAAATACTTTTGGGTCGTTGCAGCCCTTATCCTGGTTCAAATGGGCCTGGGAGTTGTTACGGCACATTATGGTGTCGAAGGGGATGGCTTTTATGGTATTCCGCTGGCAAAGTACTTGCCCTACAGCGTGGCCAGAACTTGGCACGTTCAAATTGGTCTGTTTTGGATCGCGACGGCATGGTTGGCTGCTGGATTGTTCATTGGCCCTTTAGTCAGTGATCGGGAACCGAAGTACCAACGACTGGGAGTGAATGTACTATTTGCGGCCTTGTTGCTGGTTGTCGTTGGTTCACTGGCCGGTGAATGGTTGAGCATCGAGAACCATATGACCGATACGGTCTCGTTTTACTTTGGTCATCAAGGATACGAATATGTCGATTTGGGACGGTTCTGGCAAATCCTGTTAATGGTTGGCTTGCTACTGTGGCTAGCCTTGATGATTCGAGTACTGCTGCCCGCACTCAGGCAAAAAGGGCATCAACGGCAACTAGTCGCTTTGCTCACAGTCGCCACCGCAGCAATAGCTCTGTTTTATGGCGCCGGTTTAACGTGGGGGCATCATTCGCATTTAACCATGGTCGAATATTGGCGCTGGTGGGTTGTGCATCTCTGGGTCGAAGGCTTCTTCGAAGTCTTTGCGACCACGGTGATCGCATTTGTTTTCATGCGATTGAATCTCGTGAAACCAGGTGCAGCTGCATCAGCGGCACTATTGTCGGCCACGGTATTTTTGTCGGGCGGCATCATTGGCACGCTGCATCATCTGTATTTTACTGGAACGCCAACGGTAGCTTTAGTTTGGGGCTCGGTATTTAGCGCGCTGGAAGTCGTTCCGCTGACCCTGATTAGTTTTGATGCATTGGAGGACTTGCGTCGATCCAGAAAGTCTCCCTGGGTTCAAAGATACAAGTGGCCCATCTACTTCTTCGTCGCCGTTGCATTTTGGAATATGGTAGGTGCCGGTCTATTCGGCTTTATGATCAACCCACCCATCGCTCTGTATTACATGCAAGGGTTGAATACGACCCCGCTACACGGCCACGCGGCACTGTTTGGCGTTTACGGGATGCTAGGCATCGGGCTGATGTTAATGTGCTTGCGAGTCTTGATTCCAGCTCGCGAGTGGAAGGACGGCATGCTCCGATTGGGCTTTTGGGGCTTGAATATTGGACTGTTTGCCATGTGCATGCTCTCCCTATTACCAGTTGGACTTCTGCAAACCAAAGCTTCCGTCGAACATGGCTATTGGTATGCCCGCAGCAGCGAATTCATGCAAACGGATCTGATGCAAACATTGCGTTGGATGCGAGTTCCCGGGGATACGATTTTCTTCTTCGGAGCGTTGGCCTTAGTCCTATTCGTTGCGGGTTTGAAGACAGGAAGTTCCTTTAAGAAGACTGCTTGAACCAGCGTCAAGCGAGTAGCTTGAAAATTAGAGATTGGTTGGATAGAAATTTGCTGGAGTGATGTAATGAAAACGACATATCGAATTGGGATAGCCACGCTGATTGCTATTTTTGGTTATGCGGGCGTCTCGATCGCCTTCAGCGACGAACCCAAATCAAACGAAGGAACGGCACCCACCTCCGAATCCGTTGGCGATGGTGAACGAGCGATCAACGTTGCTCGCCAGCGTGCCATCGTTGCGCAAGACATTTACTCGGCGACGCTCCGAATGCTGCATCGGCGCTACTTTCACAAAGATAAAGCAGTACTGCCTGCGCGAGCGATGCAAGATATCTTTGACGACATCGAAAGTGAATCTAAGGTTAAGGCACAATGGATCTCAGCGAGTTTGAAGCCGATGAGTATCGACCATACTCCTAAAACCGAATTCGAAAAGCAGGCCGCCAAAGAAATAGCTGAAGGTACGCCGCATATTGAGATCGTAGAAAATGGCTACTATCGCCGAGCAAGCGCGATTCCGTTAACTGGCGGATGTCTTGGTTGCCACGAAGGAATGTTCCAGAACGACAGAAGGAAGAAGTTTGCGGGGTTGGTTATTAGCCTTCCGATTCAGGATAAGTACCCTGAGGCTGACGTACGCGGCAAGACGCCTGAGTAGCCTGCTCGGAAACACGCTAAACATCCTTGCCGCTGCGAGACGAGCATTAACCGTAATTAGCCGAGTTTTTAGCTTCGCAAAACAATGGCAACCTGCAGAATTGCAGTAAACAACGTAACGCCGACAAGCGTCCAGCCAACACGTCGGATTTGTCGAACAGGTGGCGGGCAGAAGTGCAGGTACCAGCCAGCAAGCACCATTGGAAGGCAAGACAAAGGTGAGAGTTTAAGCGGTAGCAGCAACAAGATAGCAGCTGTCGTCAGTACCACCATTGCGGCAAGATACACAAATCGTGGTTTCTGTTTCTGAGCTGCAATGACACTACGCACTCCCGATGTCGTCGCCGCAAAACCCAGCAACCAAGTGCACCACGTTGAAACGCTTGTCTGCCAAGCTGCACCAGCAAGTAGGCTTATCGCAAGACTCGGCGCGGAAAGCGATGCAACTCCCAGCAATTGGCCAGCAAAGGTTCTGTGTTTTCCTCGCACGGCAATGACAAAGCCGACCACCGCCAACAACAGACATGCCACCAATCCCATCCTTGCAGGGCCATTTGCTTGGACCAAGGCGTACGATCCTAGTAAGAGAGCGACGACTACTAGCAAGGAACAGCGTTCCCAGGCACTTGGTGCATTTCGTTGCGCTCGGGCGCCCCGATTGCCGATCATGACAAGCAGCGGTTCGTGAGCCATAAAACCAGCGAATGCAGCCAGCGCCACACAAACTCCCGAGGTCGTAATACCCCAGCTTAGGAAGCTAGTCACCATGGGTATTAATAGGATCGCATAAGCACCATGCTCCTTAGGCTTCATGTTGGCCGCTGGGGCTGAATTTTGCTCCTGGTGATTGGCGGACTGAATAAGTGACGTTCGCACGGTTCACCGCTACAAATTTGTAACCGGCGATGATGTCGGCAAAGTCGACTCCAACTCGGAAGCCTTGACAAACAACACGTTGTTTTCTTTGTGAACGTGCTGGTGCATATTTCCTTCTAGCTCCTTGAGACCATCGAGCATTGCTCGGTAAGTGTTGCAAGCCCAGTCTGGAGGTAAGAAATCATTTGTTAGTTCACGAATACGCTTCAAGGCATCGCCAGCATGTTCGTGCTCATGCTCCATTTGGTTAATTGGGTTATTCACCGAACCACAATGGAACGCAGGTCGAATAGAACTCACTTCTAACTGGCGAATGACTGGAAACAAAACTTGTTCCTCTTTCATCATGTGCGGCATTAATTCCGCTTGGAATTCGAGAAATAACGCCCGAATCTCCCGCAGCTTGGGCTCCTTGTCACCGTGAACTCGGGCTACCTTCTCAGTCATCTGGTCAAGACGCGGCAACTCCTGTCGCAAATAAGCGTGGTGCGTTCTTTCAATGTGGTCACACAACTCGCTCAGTGACATCTTGTCAGCGTTAATCTGAGTGCCTGCTACTACTCGCGAATCGTCCATGTCGATCGCCGCAACTATTTGGTCTAACGGTACGCCACGATTAGCGCACGCTTGCGCTAGCGACACTTTCCCGCCACAGCAGAAGTCAATTCCGTAACTATCAAACACCCGCGAACGACTCGGCTTTTCGCGAACTAAGGCCCCTACGGATTGGTTGGTGTCAATGCGATTCATGAGAAACTCCCTCTGCTTCAGACCTATCTGTAAGCCCGCCATTGAAACGGGCGAATACGATGCGACCCTTGCGATCCTACACGTGCAGGTATAGAATAACAAGCGGCGTTTCAGATTGTAGGGGTAGTTGCATGGCATATGTGCTCACGAGCGCATAGGTTTGTTGAGAAGGTCTCGCAATGTTTAGTTTCAATAGAGCGATAGACTTGGTCGCAGTTCTTATCACGCTTCACACGCTCTCCATTTCATTGGCCGACGAGAACTGGCCAAGCTTTCGAAACAATGGAACGAGCCTCGTTAGGGCGACGAGCGTTCCCCTGAAATGGTCTCCGCAGGATGGTGTAGCATGGACTGCCACAGTTCCAGGCTATGGTCAATCATCTCCTGTCGTATGGCAAGATCGAGTCTTCGTCACATCCAGCGACGGGCCGTTTCAAGACGATGGATTCGTCCATGCCATGGATCTGAAATCGGGGAAACTAATGTGGAGCACCAAAGTTCCAGCAACTACAAAAGTTGAAAACTACTTTCGCAATAGCCGTGCTGCTCCGACGAGTGTGGTGGACACAGAGCGGGTGGTTTCTTTTTTTCCGAGCGGCGATGTGGTTTCGATGAACCATGATGGCCAAACACAATGGTCTCGTCCGTTGTTTAAGGAGTATGGAGCGGTGAGCAATGAGCGAGGCACGGCAAGTTCTTTGGCCCAAAGCGAACGATTCGTTTACGCGTTAGTTGATCATGGTGGACCATCGTATCTGGTTGCCTTGAACAAAGTGGACGGTGCCGTCGCGTGGAAGACAGACCGTGGCATACGTGTACCATCTTGGTCTTCGCCGGTGGTCATGCAATGCGGCGAAAATGAGATGGTCGTTTGTAGTTCGGCAGACACCGTTGACACCTACGATGCAAATACCGGAATTTTGCTTTGGCAGATTGAAGGAGTAGCTGGCAATCACACACCTTCAGCGACGGTAGTCGGCGACTCGTTATTCATTGGCTCCACCGAGATGTACGGTTCGACAGCGGACCCCGGAAAAATTGCGGGGGCGAATCGCCGAATTCAACTTTTGCACAAGGAGGGAAAGCCAAGTTATGAAGTTCTGTGGGGTGCGGAGCACGCCAATTCGTACTACTCGTCACCACTAGCGTTTGCTGGTTATGTTTACTACGTGAACAAGGCAGGAGTGCTTTACTGTGTCGATGAGAAAACAGGGAAACAAGTTTTCGCCAAACGGATTGGAAATCCATGTTGGGCATCTGCTGTGGGAGTGACAACGGATTCGGGTGATCAATTCGTTTACTTCGTGGCGAAAAACGGCTTTACGATCATCCTTCGACCTGGAACTGAATACGATGTAGT
>CAUJKA010000202.1 GCA_963204965.1 Planctomycetota bacterium
CTCCGTTGTATACTACTGAGCAACATCTGGAACAAAGTCTTTGATAAATGGCTACAATCAAAACCCGCTGTCAGTGATCTTATCCCCCAATGAGCCGTGGAAAATTAACTGCCGACGAGCGCACCAGCCGGACCGCACCCAAGCCAACTACAACAATAAGTTCAATCAGCGTAAATCCGAATGGAGTATATCTATCCGCAAGTTTCTTGATTCGAAACCGTAAAACTCCGTTACTCCGAACCACACCTACAGAACGAACCCCAATGTAGGCAGCGAATCCACTTGAGAATCCCGATACGATGGCAATTGTTTTCTGCAATACCTTGCCAATAGAATTCTGATTCGCCCAGAGAGGACGCATAACAACTCCTCACATTTCCCAGTAAGACTTCAGTGCGGATTGGGTCAGCTTGATTTGAGCACTCTACAAACACACCGTCAACAAAAAAGCTGGAAACTCGTCAATTATTACAATGCCATTAACTTCTATCGCGCAGTGGTCCAGTTGGCACAGTGTAAGTTCAATCTATCCACAGTGCGATACCGACAGTTGGCGAATCGGTTGGACCCTGCGGAATGTACTCGGTACGGCTAAGCAAGATGAGCGGTGTTTTGGGATCCTGCCATTGTCCTTGAAATGTTGAACTTGCGCCATGAGTGGTGTAGCTGCTCCTTTTAGCCGGATCTGTATAGGGTTCGTCAAACACCACCTTATCATCCACGCGAACCACAAGTCGATCTCCAATTTCAAGGTAGATGCGATACGTTCCAGAATCGAGTTCATGAGTCAGATCGGGTGAAGTCGGTTGCCGCAGGGGAAAGGCATCTTTCCACTTGAGGTTTAAGCGATACTTGCGACCTGCTGGTAGATAGCAATGGTATTCTCGCTTGCTGTCGGTCCGGTCAACCGCCAAGCAGGCATACTCATTGGAGTTGCGAACGTAAAGTTGCGGCGCAAATTGATGGAGTTGCTCGATGCGTTGCAGTTCGGTCGATATAGAATTGCGAGCCGTGAAATAAGCGATCCACGCACCACAGCAGGTGATGAAAAGCAGAAGCAAACGCATTCCGAAACGAGCCGAGCGCCTTGCAGAGGGCTCAGATGACAGAGGTCTTAACTGCATGGTTTACTATTCACCCTGCGCGTGAGATTTGTTAAAGGCCTCGTTGCTTCCGATTCCGTATCCCAGAAGCCCATCGTATCGATCTTTGCTCGCGTTGAAATCTGTTCGGATTCGCAGCAACCAACGGAACTCATCAGCGTTAAACGACTCAACTCTATCCTTACCGGCAATCTCCCAAGTCGATAAATCATTTTTTAAAAGCTGGTCGTGAACAATCGCGTTTTGTGTTGTGCTGATCATGCTTGAACTTGATCTCTGGATACTCATACGAGACAGAATCGAAATCGCGGAACTTGAGGGCAGAGGCGTCATGCGAATCGCATAGATCGCTTCGCCAGATTCACTGGTTCTACCACCTCCAGAACGAAAGCTATTTCCTATTGGATCATGGCCAATCGCGTAGTTGCAAAAGTCATCCCCTTTAGGAATGTAGATCCGCCATCGGAACTCAAGCGGATCGTCGCTCTTGAGTAGCTGGACATAGTACTTGCTCGGATCGTCAATCTTCAGATCGCCAATCTCAGCCTCCAAGGCCATTCGTTTGGACCGGTACTGCGAAGCCAGCGATTGTGATTTGATAGCCAGAACACCACCGACAATAGCTAGAATTAACAAGAGCGACTCAATCAAGCCTATGCCAAACCTGCGCTTGGCTTGTGGACCATGTTGGTTGTCAGTTGTGGGTGTTGTGGAATTTTGCATGCGGAAATTGTAGCATACTGGGCTGCTGAGTTATGCTAACCATCGATCCAATATTACTCTCGGTCAGTGCAGGCCAACAGCGATTTTTTTTTCTTAAGTCTAAGACTTGAGCGGGTTTCAATCGCGGATGCGATGGCAATTTAAAGACTGGGATGCCAATCCCAGGAAATCGCCAAATTTGTATCTGGTAGTCGCGGAGCGACGAAAGAAGGCACGCGAATCGCAGGATGCCGTCGCTTCGCGACTCACAAGGGTTCGTTCTGTCGTTCCTGGGATTGGCATCCCAGGCTGTAAAATATCGTCGCATCCGCGACTACCCGATTTACTGTTAGGATCAACTCCAGTAGCACCAAGTTGTGGCCTACCAGCAATCAACTACAATCGGTTGGCATTCTTCTTGACTGTGAACCTTGTGACTGTAAGCCTTGGAGTATTGATCTTGCTACTAGCGAAAACTACCTTGAAATGCAGACCAGCAAGGGTTTCTTTGGCATTGATACTCGTGGTCCTGGTCCAAGCTGCAAAGGCTGAAAATCCCGCGGCACCGACGAACTCGAGCGATACAGCAGCGTTGCCCAGTAAGCCCAATATAATAGTGATCATGGCCGATGATTTGGGCTACGGTGATCTGTCATGTTACGGAGCCACGGCGATCGCGACCCCCAACATCGATCGGCTGAGTTCTCGAGGGTTACGGTTCACCAACGGATACTGCTCAGCTTCAACCTGCACTCCAACTCGCTATTCCTTCTTGACCGGCAAGTACGCTTTCCGCACCAAAGGCACTGGAATCGCCCCGCCCAACGGTCCGGCAATCATTAAACCCCAAACACCGACGATCGCTTCGATGCTTCAAAGTGCTGGATACCATACAGCGGTAATTGGAAAGTGGCATCTTGGCTTGGGTGGAGCTGAAGGTCCAAATTGGAATGGCCAATTAAAGCCAGGTCCCTTGGATATCGGATTCAACGAGTGCATGTTGTTGCCCACAACCAATGATCGCGTACCTCAGGTTTACGTTCACAATGATCGCGTCGCGAACTTGGATCCGAACGACCCGCTTTGGGTAGGCGATACACAGCCAAGCGATGATCATCCGACCGGGAAGACTCATCGTGACTCCTTGAAAATGAATTGGTCCCACGGTCACAACGCTACGATTCACAATGGTGTTAGTCGTATTGGCTTCTACACGGGCGGCAAGTCCGCGAGATTTCGCGATGAGGATCTGGCGGACAAATGGGTCGAGCAATCGATCGCTTACATCCGAGCAAACCGCGATCGACCTTTCTTCTTGTTCCTTGCTTCGCACGATATCCATGTACCGCGAGTCGTCCATGAGCGGTTTCAGAACAAGAGTGCTCTTGGTCCGCGCGGCGATGCCATTTTGGAGTTTGACTGGACGGTTGGTCAAATCGTTAACGAATTGGAGCAAGCGGGCTTGAGCGAGAACACTCTAGTCGTACTTTGTTCCGACAATGGTCCCGTGCTGGATGATGGCTACGAAGATGAAGCACTGGTCAAGAATGGCTCGCATCGATCGGCGGGACCATTTCGAGGCGGCAAATACAGCGTTTACGAAGGCGGTACGCGAACTCCCTTTATTACTTCTTGGCAAGGCAAGATCCAGCCTGGTACTAGCGATCAGGTTGTGTGTACGATTGACTTGGCCGCAAGTTTCGCAGCATTGGTCGGGCAAACAACTGGCAACGGCGCCTTTGAAGATAGCGAAAATGTTCTGAGCGCTTTATTGGGGCAATCGGCTGCCAAGGGTCGCGAAAAACTGGTAGTTCAGGATAATGGTGGCAGTGGTACTTTCGGATTTCGATCTGGCTCATGGAAGCTGGTACGACACGACAAGAAACAAGCCAACAATGTAGTCGTCGAAAAGCCGTTGAGCATGACGAAAGTGACTCAGTATCAACTCTTCAATCTAGAAACTGATCCCAACGAAGCTAACGATCTCTCTGCAGCTCAACCAGAGATTGCTCAAAAGATGATTGCTGAATTGGAACAGATTACACGTACAACAACTGCGAAAGAGTAGCGGACGCCGAATGACTATCTACTTCGAACGAGGCGACAATCAAAGCCAACTTGGCCCAAAGGACTTTCGAGACGCACTGGAAGCGGCCTTCAAAGCTGGGGGAAATCCTCAACGAGTCCTCGCGCTGCCGCCAGATCATACTCGTAGCGATTCACGAGCAGGCGATCTGACGCGGCTTGCCTATGAAATGCTGGGGTCAAGACTGACGGATGTCATGCCCGCTTTAGGTACGCATGAAGCGATGAATGAACACGAACTGGAATACATGTTCGGTGATCTGCCTCGACATCTCATTCGCGTCCATGATTGGAAGAAAGACGTCGTAACACTTGGCTATGTAGACTCGCAGTTTGTTTCGCAAGTCACCGATGGGATCTACACCAAGCCCTGGGCCGCGCAGGTCAACAAGCTGTTGATCGAGGGCAAGCACGACATGATTCTATCGCTAGGCCAAGTCGTTCCGCACGAAGTCATCGGCATGGCAAACTACAACAAAAATGTCTTTATCGGCACCGGTGGCAACGACGGGATTAACGAAAGTCATTACATCAGCGCGCTTCACGGCATGGAACGCATTATGGGCCGCTGCGATACGCCATTGCGAAGAATTTTGAATGAAGCTCAAGATCGTTTCTGCAAAGAGATGCCTCTGATGTTCGTCCTGACCGTGGTTGAATCCCTGCGCGATGGTTCGAAAGCGGTGCGCGGGATTTTTGTTGGTAATAGCCACGAAGTCTTTTTTCGAGCGGGTGCATTGTCGGCCGAGGTCAATCGGTTCATTGTCAAGCCAGCTCCCAAGACTGTCGTTGTCACGATGAATCCTTCGAAGTACAAGCGAACTTGGCTTGCCAACAAGGCCATCTATCGAACTCGTATGCTGATCGACGATGGCGGCAAGTTGATTGTGATCGCTCCCGGTGTACACTCGTTCGGTGAAAGTGCCACAGTTGATGGACTGATTCGCAAGTATGGCTACCGCTACACGCCTGAAGTCCTGCGTTTAGTCGCTGAGAATGAAGATCTGCAACAGAACCTTGGCACCGCCGCTCACCTCATTCACGGAACCACCGAAGGACGCTTTAACGTCATCTACGCTCCCGGTGAGCTGAGCCCCAAGGAGATTGAGTCTGTCGGTTATCAATGGGGTGACTGGAAGGAATTGCAAGCCGAGTACAATGTCGAGAGTTTGCAAGATGGATGGAATCGCTCCAGTTCGGGCGAAGACTTTTACTTCATCCGCGATCCAGGATTGGGACTGTGGGTTCGTGACAGCCATCCCTACAAGAATTGATCAGTTCTGAAGCCAGACGTACCTGCATCCGTAGTGGGATTCGCCAGAATTCCCCATCAAATTGCTCCGCCAAAAGAACTCGCGGGAGACCCACTACACACAAGACTTTCAGGTCCAAAACCAGATTACGTTTTCCTTCAACCAATCGATGAAGCTCTCTCCATAAAGAAAGCCGAGCACTCCACAAATAAGAGCTCCAATCAAAATGGTATCGCCGACAAACAGTGGTGGATCGTCGAAGATGAACATGCAAGCGCCGAGTCCCATGCCGCCACCAGCAAGAGCTCCCAATCCGGTTCCCACTAGCGTATCTTTCCAAAGACTAGACACTTCGTCGGACATCTCTTAAGCCTTTCTTGGTGTACAACTAAACTGCGTACGCCTGCGGCTGACGGTTAAACACGGTTAAACAGGGTGCAGCTTGTTCAGTAGTGTTTGAGTTCAGGCTAGACGGACGCGCTAGCTGGGCGCTGCCTAATCGACTCACCGCGATTTAGCCGACTTCCTTTAAGGTTACGACTAAGTTCTGGCAGGTTCTTGCGATCGGCTGGCCTCCTTAAGCAATGTCGGAATGACTGGCGCCAAAAGCAGGTTAAGGGGGGCTTCCGAGCTAGAAAGCGACTAATCGGCCACTGAATAGGGATTTTTCCGCCATCAACCAAAGAAATTCGAGTTGTTTGGCCGAACTTCTATTGGAAGACTGCGCTCCCTTAGGAGGCTTTAATCAGACACAAGCCGCCGCAGAGTTTCTGAGTTCGCTTGTGAAGTTCACATCGGCCAGTTTTGGCATGCCAAGAGTGACTTGCCAGAAGCCGATGTTAGCGGTCAATTGAACCGATAACTGTTTTTGTCAGGTTTTTGTTCGTGTCTGTTGGTTTGACAAGATCATATCAGGTGGATTCATCATGCTTCATGCAGTGATTATGGCGGGCGGTTCAGGCACTCGTTTTTGGCCAGCTAGTCGAGCCAATAACCCTAAGCAAATGCTGCAATTAGTCGGCAGCACAACCATGCTTCAGTCGACCTTTCAACGGCTGGGCGGCTTAGTATCGCCTCAGCACACGCTGGTCATGACGAACAAGAACCTGGTTGACGGTGTATGCGAGCAATTGCCTGACATTCCACCCGAGCACATTGTGGGTGAGCCCTCCAAGCGCGACACGGCGGCCTGTATCGCATTGGCAGCCTCAATGATCGTTCGCGCTGATCCGAACGGCATCATGCTGGTCCTTCCCGCCGACCACGTGATTAACTCGACGAGCCAGTTTCACGACTGTATGCGTAGTGGAATGCAGTTGATTGAACAGCAGCCCGAGCGAATCGTTACGTTTGGTATTCGTCCAACTTATGCTGCAGAATCGTTTGGCTACATTCAACGCGGCGATGCGCTGGCCAACACCAAAGTTGCCGGGTCGTACCGCGTTGCATCATTCCGCGAAAAACCGAATCGACAGACTGCCGAGCAATACTTGCAATCCGGTCTGTACTACTGGAACAGCGGTATCTTCATGTGGCGAGCATCGACTATCCTCGAAGCCTTAACTCGCTTTGAGCCCGACATGATGCAGCACATCAACACAATTTCGGATGCGATGGGAACGCCTGGTTTCAAGGTTACCTTACAACGAGAGTTCGATCGCATCCACGGTCGATCGATCGATTATGCGGTGATGGAGCGATATAGCGAAGTCGCCGTGATCGAAGCAACTTTTCGCTGGGACGATGTGGGAAGCTGGCAAGCAATTGGCCGGCTGACTCAACCCGACGAACAAGGCAACTGCGTCCGTGGCAAGTATCTGCCCATTCAGTCGCAACGCATGATCGTCTATGGTGAAGAGGATCACCTGTTGGTGACCATCGGCATGCAAGACACCATCGTTGTGCATACGCACAATGCAACGCTGGTGGCTCCTAAGTCGGAAGAAGAGCGAGTGCGAGAAGTGGTTAAGCAGTTGGAAAGCCGACAGTGGGACGAATTCCTGTAAGCCGCCAGTATTCGGTAGTATTCTCGCAAGGTCTACTTTCGTCTCCGGTCGACGCTAGCCCGACTATTCCCAACTACACAGTTGCTCGATAGCGGCCGCTGAACCATCGCGCATCCAACCGTCCAATTGAGCTTGCTCCTTCAATTGTTGGCCGCGCAAAGTGGGCACAACGATGAATTGACATTCAACCTCTGGCAGTGCGGACATGTCGCCCCAGAGCTTCTCGAATTGAGTTACGGGAAAAACATCTTCTTGCCCGTTGCCCCAGCGTTTCTTGACATCCTTTAGCGTGATGTAGGTGGGCATTCGTCGCGCCAATTGTCGAATGGAATTGTCGACGAGTTCTTGCTGGTCCAGATTGTCTCGAGTCAGTCCGAAAACGTCCAAGAGCTGATCGATGTCGATCCATGTCGTCATCGAATTGTAGTACGAAAGCTTGAACTCCTCGGCCTCGCTGGGCATTGCTAATCCTTCAACCAATCTGGGCAAGCCGTTGACGCGGGCCAACCCTCCGCCGCGATCTTCAATTCGCCGCGCGATGACTTCAAACGATAGACACGCTTGTCGACGAAGATGGAGAGCCAAGACTTGCGGATCGATGCTGGCTCCCAAGGTATCGATGTTGTGAAGCAAGAGTGTCTTAAGCTGCGGTTGTTCTTTAAGCAATCGACCAAGTGTTCCGTTGCGCAAAAGGCTGGGGACTTCGTACCAGTGGCCGACAGGATGCATGCACTGCATCGGAAGATTGTCGCGGTAGTCTGCGGCTTGTCCTGTGGACTTGGCCCAGTTTTGCAATGCGGCACGACCGCTTTGTCGGACTTTTTCCTGCTGTTCGTCCAAAACCTGTTGAGGCATTTCCTCCCACGCGTAACGCAGGTCTCGCAACGTTGGGATCATCCGCAGTCCGACGCTCATCCCTCGCGAAACGACTTTCGTTCCCGCGTAGTTAATTCGATCAAGTTGAGCGCGAATCGGTGAGTCGGTCATATAGCCCGTGGAGATGATGTGTGTTGGAAAACAACCGAACTGCATTCCCACACTGCGGCTCTTCGCCAAGTGCAAATCAAGAAAGGTCCGGTGACGACCGCTTAACTTGCAGAACGGGTGAAGCGCCTTGACCACGCCTGCGCCTTGAGTCCAACGGCTTCCAACTCCAGCGGCCAGCGTCAGCACTCCGACTTCGCCGCTTGCAATCGACTGCTTTGCTTGCTCGATCCAGCGAGATTCTATCGGTTGACGTGAATCAACGTAGTCTTCAGGAGTCACATCTTCGATCGTTGAACTGGTTGCCAGGCGATTTTGTGCTAGACCGAGTCGTCCGCTTAAGAGATCTTCGCGAAGCTGTTCATGTTGGATTGGATCAAAGCCGTTTTCGTGAAGCAATTGATCCAGCGAATTGACCGACTCCGACTTTTTGGCTGGAGCTGGCAGAATGCGGTCGAGCAATCTTCTCGCGAATTCAGCGCCACTGTTTTGTAGATCTCCACCGTTTGCGGATGCACTAGTTCCACTGGTCGAGTCGTTGCGGCTCATTCGACCAACGCGTTCCAATTCTGCGCGGCGTTGTGGACTGAGCATTTGAATGTCTTGTCGTAGCAAAGCGGGAATCACGAGCTCGAAATAGCCCTTCGGCAAGCTGCTGGCAGGTTCTAATTCAGAGCAAGTTCCTTTGTCGTTGATAGTGAAATCGTAGACAACTGGATCCATGGCGAACGGCAAGCTCTGCTCAAGTTCGCGTTTGGTTTTCAGCATGGCCTCTTGAAGAAACTCGGACGCCTCAGCTTTACATGCTGGATCGAAGATGAATCCCATGCCACCGCCAGCCATCCCGCCGAGCATCCAGAATCCCCAGAATCTGTCACTATACTTGCTGCGACATTGTTCAATCAGGCTTTCCGTATAGCGATTACTGCACCACGGAATGATGCGTTGCAGTGGTCCAGCAAAGTTCTCGTTCGTCAATTGTCCGACTCGGCGTAGATCGCCAGCCTTAAGAGCTTCAGAGATGCTTGAGAGTATTACAATAGCTTGTTGTCTTGCTTCCCATTCAGCGGGACTTCGAAGAAAGTACTTTTCTGTGACCATCTCTAAGATTGGCCCAACGTTCTGAGCCATTCCTCCGTGGACCAAGACAAGCGACTCTTGAAGTCGTTGCCGCGTCTCGGGAGTGATCTCTTGATCGGAGTACACGTGGTGTTTGGGTAGCAGACGACCGCGGCTAATGCCAAACTCTGGGTCGTTTTCGGTAGCTTTACTGCCTTCGATCAATTTGATTCCAGGCCATACGCCTCCTGAATCTTGCCAACCGCCGCCCGAGCCACCGATCCACTCGCCAAGGATCGCACGCGCTGCAACGATACGGCGATCTTCTTCGCGAAGTGGTCCGGTCAATTGCGAAACTTGTCCCGTAGCTCGCATACAAACCGAAATGAGCGACCCCAACAAGTTCGTGGAAACAGCGAGTCGCGAGCCTTTAGGAATATCGTTGACTCGACTGACAATCTCGAGTCCCAAGCCGGGACCAACCAATTGTGAAAGTACAGATTCAATACCCGCTTCGCAGCCTTCCATTCCGGGCGGGATCAAACCTGAAGCAATCACGGCTGCTTTGAGCAAGCCAAGGTAGTCGCGTCCAAAGTCATACACTTCCGCTAGGCTGGTGATATCAGCGGCTGCATCCAGGTCGATGCTCACCAAGCGAAGAACGGGCTGGTCGATGATTCGCAGACCGCAATCGATAGGCGGTTGAGGTTGGCCATGCTTTCCGCGAACGGCCAAGTCGATCGAAGCATTGATGACTCGGGCGCCTTCTGGAAAATCCATGCCCAAGAAGAAGATGTCGCTCCAACCGCTGTGCGAAAAGTCCATACGAACACTGGTGCGTTCACGAAGCACTGGATAGGCGCCGGAATCGTCGGTTGTCAGCAACTCTTTGCGAATCCGCAACGGCAAGTCGGCTGGGTGTCCGGTTCGAAACATCCACTGATTGCCGCGGACCGTTCGCACGCTTTTGCGAACTTGATCGGCCAATGTCTGAAACGCTAATCGATGATAAGCCGTTGCCAATGCACTGCTGATTGCAATGCTGGGGCCGGTGATTGCCTGAGCGGCTAGGAATTCTCGAATCGCTTCAAAGAAGCGACGTTGCAGCAGGTGCTCGAAGCCTTCGAAGGGTATCGATCCGCATTCGCGACCGGCTAGATGCGTCGGCAAATGAAAGCGATGAATGGCAAACAGAAAGAACAGGGCTCGTACGCGGTGATACAGATTCTTGCTTGAACGTCGAAAATCATCCAAGGCATTGCATGCGTCCAAAAGTTGCGAGCCTGTCATGCTTTGGCAGATATCGTCCAACGAAAGATCGCGTGTAGACGTGTCATCGGACGTGATGATCTCGATCAATCGATGCGAAAGATTCGCGGAAGCTGAGGCTGTCGAACTGGAGAGGGACATAACTTTACTTATCTGCATTTCTGCATGGTTTGGAGAATGTTACGGGACGTTGGACTAGTTCTTGGCAACCAACTCCAAGAGTTCAGTCAAAACGCGATCGCGATCTCCTCCAGAAAGTGCGATAGCCATCTGCGCGATCAGCAAGCCGTACTTTTCTCCGATGTTGTAGCGGACGCCATCAAGCTCGCTTGCCAGATAACGTTGTGTATGTGCCAACCGGTTCAGCGAATCGCTTAAACTGGCGAGCTGACCGTCGGGCAATTGAGCGATGTTTTTCTCTAGCAATTCGAAAATCGCTGGCGACAGTACGTGCATTCCAAAAAGACAAAGGTAGTGTCCAGCTCGCTGACCGGCGACGATCAAGTGCTGCTCGGCAATTGTGGGAGTCGGTTTTTCGATCACCTCAGTGACTTGGTAGAGGCCAGATTTGAGGGCAACCGGAGATCCGCCAACTGCACCGAACGAGGCAAGTTGATTTTCACGCGTTGGTTGGACGGCTGAAACCGAGCACTGTTCTCGCGTCGCGACTTCGATCAATTGCGCAGCGCAGGATTTTTCTGTGCGACTAACGTACAGGTGATCGCTGACCAAATGGAGGAAGTATTGATCGCCTGCAAATCGTTTGGCTCGCAAAATCGCGTCACCATAGCCGCGCGGGTTGTCCTGCTCAAAAAAGGACAATCGCTCAGCGTGCCGCCCTGCAGCAGTCCGATATTCGTTGGCGCTGCCGGGACGAATGATGATTGCAATCTCTTCAATACCTGCGCTCGTGACATCATTCAGCAGAGTCTCAAGAGCAGTGCAGACATCGCCCGAACGATTGACAACGGATTGAAGCGGCAAATGGGCCTGCGACTTACCAGCCGCGGTGATGATGGCTTTGCTAATGTGCATGTAGGTTCAGTCAGCGAGTTCGTACAGAGAAGCGAATGTCTAGAAAAACTATCGCTATTGTAGTTATGGTGGCGCTGAAACTTGATCCTACCCATGGACAAATTCAAAGTCTGAACTGAACAGCGCAGCAACGAACGCCGTTAAAGTCGCTGTATTCGATACAACCGGACAGCAAGGTTCTGACAGCAATTACTTTGGGGGCGAAGCGGTTCCCAAATCGGCGTCTAGTTGCTTCTTGATGATAGCGGCCCATTGCTTGTAGCCCGCCGAGTTCTGATGCAACTTGTCTTCAACGAACAGTTCATCCCGCGGCTTACCATCCTCGCCGAAGTAGTACTTCTCCGTGTCGATGAAGTGGATTTTAGGGTCCGACTCGGCGTACTGCTGAATCAACTCATTGGCTTTGTGGATCTTGTCCCAAACGTGAAATCGCTTGCTGTTGGGAGTGATCGCGATAAAAAAGATCGGCTTATCGGGATGAGTTTTGCGCACAAGCTTTACTAGCAATTTGCAAAGCGCAACAACCTCTTCGGGGCTCTTGTCATCTGCTCCTCCTGAAATGTCGTTCGCAACAAAGACTGCTAGGGCTCGATAGTCATGTTTTGCGACGAGTCTCTCGGCGAAGACAACCAAGTCTGTGAATTTAGCACCGCCATA
>CAUJKA010000203.1 GCA_963204965.1 Planctomycetota bacterium
AGGTCCTTCCACCGCGGTTTTTCGCGGCACATTCCTACCTTCCCGCTGGTCCGCATTGGTCCACCCATGCGCTTAATGCGAAGTCTGTACGCAATGATGCGATTGAATTCCGTGAGTACGATTGCTGGCCTTCTGTTTATCTGCGCGGGGGTCGTTAGCTACGCAACTGAGCCACCGACGAGCGCTGAGACCTCACTGCCACCCGTCACCTTCGAGCGTGACGTGATGTCGGTGCTTTCAAAGTCGGGTTGCAATGCTGGAACATGCCATGGGAACTTGAACGGCAAGGGTGGATTCTTTTTGTCGTTGCGTGGACAAGATCCGGAATTTGACTACGAGCAGTTGGTGTTTGCAGCCGCGGGACGTCGAATCAACCCGTTAGCTCCTGAAGAGAGTTTCGCGATCGCCAAAGCAACCGCTCGTGTGGCACATGAAGGCGGCAAACGGTTGCGTGAAGGTACTCCGGAGTACGATTTGCTTGTTGGTTGGGTCAAAGCTGGTATGCCCGCACCGAACGCTGCAGCCGCTAAGGTTTCAGAATTGCGAGTGACGCCACCACGCTCAGTCCTGTTCCAACCGCAGAGTGAAGTTCAGCTTAGCGTCCAAGCGACATTCTCTGACGGTTCAACGCGAGACGTGACACGCTTGGCCGTTTATGAACCGAGCGACCCGACCGTTCAAGTGACCGTTGACGGACTTGTAAAGTTTGCTCAGCCGGGTTTGGTCACAGTGTTGGTTAGGTACTTGAACGAACAGCATCCGGTGGAGCTCGCTTGTCGATTCAGTCCCCCTGACTTTCAATGGTCCGCGCCTCAGGCTAACAATTGGATCGACCCTTACATTTTTGACCGACTTCGAGAACTTAAGATCAATCCAGCGCCGTTGGCTGGCGACTCAACTTTCTTGCGCCGAGTTTCGCTGGATCTCCGCGGAATACTGCCGACCGCAGAAGAATCACGGGCGTTTGTTGAGGATGCCTCTCCTGATAAACGAGCCGCGATAGTCGATCGCTACTTGGCGAGTCCCGAATTTGCTTCGCTCTGGGCGCAGAGATGGTCCGATCTCATTCGCAATGAAGAGAAAACGCTGGATGCGGTCGGAGTTGAGAAGTTACATGGTTGGTTGGTAGGACAATTCGCTAACGATGTGCCCATGGATGAGATGGTACGCAGGCTGATTACCGCTCGCGGTCGAACATATGACAATCCGCCGGCAAACTACTGGCGAGCGCATCGCGAACCCTTCGTGCGATCCGAGACGACAGCTCAAGTTTTTCTTGGTGTGCGTTTACAGTGTGCAAAGTGTCACAATCATCCTTTCGATCGATGGTCTCAGGACGAGTATTATCAGTGGTCGAGTCTCTTTGATGGAATCGACTACGAGGTTATCGCCAACGAACGTAAAGACAAACTGGATTCGCACGAATTCGTCGGCGATCAGATCGTTCTGGTTAAAGCTACCAGCGGCGTGAAGAACGCTCGTACTGGTCAACTGGCTCCTCCAAAGTTTCTGGGAAGCGAGGCATCAATTGAAGAAGATCGCTTGGAGAGTCTAGCTGCTTGGATGACCAGCCCAGACAACTCGATGTTCGCTCAGACTCAGGTCAATCGAATCTGGTATCAACTCATGGGCGTTGGATTGGTGGAGCCGATTGACGACCTACGGGCGACCAATCCGGCTTCTCATCCAGAGCTGTTTAAGCGTCTTTCAGAAGAGTTTGTTCAAAGCGGCTTTAGCTTGAAGCAAATGGTGCGGACCATTGTGCTTTCGAAAACCTATCAATTGGACTCAAAACCTGATCGTGGACAACTTGGTCCAACCGAGCAGCTTGATCCTCGGCTGCTTGCAAGTGCTGTAGTTCGCCGACTTACAGCTGAGCAGATCATGGATGCACAATCGCAGATCTTGGGAGTCCCTGCGAACTTTGAAGGTTATCCTGCGGGAACGCGAGCTGTGGATATAGCCGGCGTCGAACGTGTGCGACGCAAGACGAGCGGCGACGATCAGTTTCTGCGACAGTTCGGTAAGCCTGCGCGATTGCTGGCCTGCGAATGCGAAAGAAGTAACGAAGCAACGCTAGGGCAAGCTCTTTCCCTGGTTGGCGGTTCAAGCTTGAACGAGCGACTGCGGCAGTCCGACAACCGTCTTGGACAACTACTGAGTCAATCCGGCGATCCAAGTGCGATTGTAGAGAGCCTTTATTGGACTGCTCTATCGCGAGCTCCAACTGCTCAAGAGATTGGCGAGCTACTGAATGCGATGGAGCAGTCAGGCAAGCCGCAGCGAGAGAACTTGGAAGACTTTTTGTGGGCGTTACTGAATTCAAAGGAGCTGCTCTTTAGAAACTAAACTGTAAACTTCATTCCCTTAGCGTGTCGAAGCAGTTTGCGTTCAAAAGCCAGAAATTATTATGAGCAGCAATTCATCTTGCAATAACTATCGATCGTTCGATCTTTCGCGTCGAGCCATGTTGAGAATTGGTGGCCTGGGCATGTTGGGATTGACTATGCCCAAGCTGTTACAAGCCGCCGAAGGGCCGACAAGCCTACCCGTGCGTGCGAAGCGAGTGATATTTCTGTTCCAATGGGGCGGACCAAGTCATCTAGATACATTTGATCTCAAGCCTGATGCGCCGGCAGAGATTCGTGGTCCGCTACGGCCGATCTCAAGTTCAGTACCAGGGTTACCGGTAAGCGAACACTTCCCTGAGATGGCGAAGCGGATGGACCGTGTCACGTTGATTCACAGCATGACGCACACGATGAAGAATCATAACTCCGCGGGCTACTACGCGCTAACTGGTCATGCTCCGCCGAGCGATGATCAGCGACTGCGAGATTCGCTGGATCTATGGCCAGGATTTGGGTCGATCGTGGATAAGTTATCGCCTAATCAAGGCGAACTTCCAACGTATGTTTCGTATCCATACTCAATTTCCGACGGTTCGATTACGCCTGGACAGCACGCCAGTTTCTTGGGTAAGCGTCACGATCCCTTCTTTTTTAAGGACAGCCCCAACGAAAAGAACTTTCGCCTGCCAGAATTGACTTTGCCCAGCGATTTGCAGCTTGATCGCATGCTCAGACGCCGCGAACTTCAACGACTGGTCGATAAGCAAGCGGGCTTATTAGATCGATCGCTTGAAGTCCAGGGCTTTGATGATTACTACGAAAAAGCGATCAACATGTTGACCTCCGAAAAGGTTCGCGCAGCCTTTGACATTGAGAGCGAGCCGGATTCGATTCGTGATCGTTACGGGCGAACGACGTACGGACAAAGTTGCTTGCTCGCGCGACGATTGGTTGAGGCGGGCGTGAAGTTTGTGACGGTCTATTTTTCGAGTTCCATCGGTGGCCGACGAGTCAATGAAGGCGGTTGGGACACTCACGGATTTGATGATACGCGAATGTACGAAATCGTCGACAAGTATCAGCACCCAATCACAGATCAATCGCTGCCCGCTCTTTTGGACGACTTAGAAGAACGAGGATTGCTTGAAGACACTTTGGTACTATGGGCTGGTGAGTTTGGTAGAACACCGAAGATCAACAAGAACGTTAGTCGCGACCACTGGCCTCAGTGTTACACGGCATTACTTGCTGGTGGAGGTGTCAAACGAGGCTACACGTACGGCGCTTCAGATGCTAATGGAATGTACCCCGACCGAGATCCTGTAAGGCCAGAAGATTTGGCCGCGACGATGTACACACTAATGGGTATCGATCCTGCAACCGAAGTTCGCGATCGCGGCAATCGTCCTTTGGTGATCGCTGGTAAACCGATTTTGGACGTGATTGCATGAGTCGGATCGTGATCGCATTCAATCGATTAACATGGGTCTGTACGGTCTTAATACTGGTGTTGCCGCTTGCCCGAGGTCAAGATCCGGCGAAGCCAGAGGTGAAAGAAGAGGCTGCCGCGGCTGTACCGGTGAAAGAACAAGTTGCGGCGATCGATGCCAAGATTCAAGAAGCAAATGTTCGCAGTGAAAAGGTGCGAAGTGAATACACCGACCTTCAGCGACAGCTCTTCGATTTAAATCTGAAGCTCAAGATTGTAGAGTCAGAACGCCAATCCGTTACCCAAGCACAGTCTGATTTGCAGAAGCAAGTGGAAAAACTGCTTACCGAGTCCGGAGATTGGATTTCATTCAGCCAGCAAATTGCACCGATCTTCAATGATCATTGCATCGCATGCCACAACGCCAGAAATCCCCAGGGACAGTACAACATGTCCAATTACAGCGCGATACTCAGCGACGGGCAATCTGGCAAAGCAGTGATTCCAGGCAAGCCCGCCGAATCTCCCTTGTTTCAATTCATCGCCGACCATTCGATGCCGCAGGACGCAGATCCGCTGTCGGCTGAACAGGTAGAGCTAGTTCGCAAGTGGATTGAGGCTGGAGCTCGAATTGATAGTCATGCAAAGCCTGATGCTGATCTGTATCGTATTGTTCCAAGACCAACCTATCCGTCGCCGCCCGAGCACTATACAGCCTCGCTGCCAATATCTGCGGTTGCGATTTCTCCAGATGGCAAGCAGCTAGCCACCAGTGGATATCATGAGGTACTGCTTTGGTCCATTCCAGAGGGAGGCTTGATCAAGCGCATTGGCAATGTCGCGCAGCGAGTCCACGGACTAGCGTTTTTCCCCGATGGTAAACGAATTGCCGTTGCCAGCGGGACACCGGGTCGCGTTGGTGAAGCCAAGATCTTCGACGTGGAAAGCGGCAAGATGTTGATTGATGTCATGATTTGTCAGGACTCAGCACTAGCCTTGGCATTGTCACCAAACAGCAAACGCATGGCGATCGGAGAGGCGAGCGGTGCCATCAATGTCTACACGATTGATGAGAAGTCAGCAGAACTAAATCTCCGAATTGAAGATCACTCAGATTGGGTGAATTCTCTATCTTGGTCAGTTGATGGTCGTCGACTGGTTTCGGCGAGTCGCGACAAGACGTGTAAAGTCTTCGACAGTACTTCAGGAAAGTCCTTGACGACCTTTGGCGGTCATCAGCAGTCGGTTACCTCCGCCATCTTTCGCGAAGATGGACAACATGTCATGAGCGTCGGTGATGATGGTCGGATGAGGATTTGGAATTTGGATGAAGGAAAGCAAATTCATGAACTGAAGGGTACTCCAACCGCTGCGACGATAAGCATGATCAACGCACGACGCGTTGTAGTCACCGGGGCTACTAATGAAGCATTGATCGTAGACTCGCAAAACGCGAAGTTGATTGAACGCAAGAAGTTGTCAAGTAAATGGAATTTGGCTTCAGCAGTTGAGTCAACTCAGCAAAAGGCACTTGTTGGAAATCACTTCGGGCAAGTGCACACACTCGGGCTATCGGAAGCAAGTACGGACATTTCTACGTTTAATGCGATTCCTTGAACACTCCTCTATCAAACACGCACTGCAAGGATTTGTGAGTCTAGAATCATCCAATGTCGGGTACGTTGGTATCACGCCTGCCACTTGCAAGTTCAATCCTAGCCAACGCGGCAAGCTTCTCGTACTTGCCTCGGATGGCGTCCAATTCTTGCTCTTCCAGCTCTTCAAGATCGAGCAGCACATTGTGCGCGCCGTCAATCGCACGTATCAGCTCATCTAGCTTTACTTGAATCGCTTCTGAGTCTCGATTCTGAGTGTTTTGAATCAGAAAGACCATGAGAAACGTGATGATCGTCGTACTGGTATTGATTACCAGTTGCCATGTATCGCTGTAGTCAAATAACGGACCTGTCGTCGCCCAAATTAAAATGACGATTACAGCTACGTTGAACGAGATTGGTTTGCCAGCTTGCCGCGAGGTCCATTTGGCAAACTTGGTAAACAAAGACCTAGATTTGATCGGACGCATGCATCCTTCCTTCGTTTACGAGACTATTTCGGTGCGTTGCCGATGCAAAACAGGAATTCCTGTCGTTTGCCATCGGTTGGTATCGATGCTCGGTAGTAGATGCGACTTCCCACAAACACGGGAGATGCTAAGACGTCTTCGCCAAGTTTATTCTTCGCGAGAAGTTCAAACTCCCTCGGGGACGCTCGAAAGACGAACGTTTCACCTGCTTCATTAGTCGCAAAGATCTGTTCGCCGATCTGTACTGGCGACGCCGAGAAGGTTCCACCGAGCCGGCCCTTCCACTGCTCCTTCCCAGTATCGGCTTTCCAACAGGCTGCGACGCCTGCGTCTAGGACTCCAAACAGATAGCCGTCTGTGCAAAGTAGTGATGGGACGTAGACTCGTTCGAAAATCTCCCAATCAAGTTTGTTTGTACCGTCTGTACGAACGGCTGAGATGTGGTTCTTGGGGTAGCCGCCACTGGTGAAGATGCGAATTCCATCTGTCACAGTTGATGTTACACATTCAGTGGTCGCTCCATCAACCTCCCAAAGGGTGTTACCGGTGAGCGGATCATAGCTGACTACTTGATCGCAACCGATCATGATCAACTGATCGCGACCAGCGGTGTTCAAGACTGTTGGGGACGAGTAGTTTGGCTTTGTTGCTCGGTCACGTTTCCAAACGATCTTTCCATCGGTGCGGTTGAGTGCCGCGACTGCCCCACCACCTTTATTGTCTGCGTTGATGAACACCAGCGACTGATAGAGTGTCGGACTGCTGCCGTATCCCTGATGTTCAACATACTTCGAGATCATCGTTTGCCATTGGATCTTGCCTTCGATAGTTAGGGCAGTTGCGTAGACGGCATCCGAATTGGCAAAGTTGACAATGATGTGTTTGCCGTCCCAGGCTGGAGTAGTTGAAGCGGCAGTGGACTTAGAATTCTTGCGCATGCCGCCGGTGGGATGCACGATCGTAGACCAAAGTTGCTTGCCAGATGAGCGGTCCAAACATACGACCGATTGACTTCCAGTCGATTCGTCCGAAGTTGCCAGTACAATTTTGTCGCCGAATACGATTGGTGAACCGTAACCACGACCTGCGATTGGAGCTTTCCAGAGGATGTTTTCGGATTCGCTCCAAGTCAAAGGAGGCTTCTGATTTCGGCTAGCTTGTCCGTCTCGACTTGGTCCGCGCCACCACGGCCAGTCCGTCTCTGCAATCTGATATCCATCGCTGACAGCCTTTACTTCAAATAGCGCTTTGACGGCCGTTTCGTCGGCACTGGAAATCGCTGGAACGCCGATCAACGCCAGGGAAATCACTTGAATGATGTGCAAGAATTGTTGTCGCTTCATGAGGAATGTTTCTAGGAGGAGTTGGAAATTGGAGGGAGTCTTTTGAGGACGGAAGGGGTAACTTCAGTCAGACTAAATCACAGCGGAGGATAGACAGCCCATTCGCCGACTGCACTTTAATAGGTGATGGCAAGCAAGTTAGTCCGCAGCGAGTGGACTAACTAGATTCTACTGGATGGTGTATCTTGGTGGGTAAGGATATGCGGTGTTGTAACTGCAAATCAGCAAGCATCGCACTTCTACTGAACCGTCGATGTCCTGAAAGCGGACGAGGCGATGGGAATCATATTCGATGTTGGAGAACTCAAGATGGTGAATCGATTTCAATGGGCCGGACTAGTTGCAGTGTGGATGATCTCCTCTACAAACTTGGTTGCACAGATCACTCCGCCGTTTGCTAAGCCGCCCGAGGTGATTTCTACCAAGGAGCTCAAAGAGATGTTGGACGCTCGTGAAGCAGCAGCCAAGAAAGCCACTGCAGAAAAGAAGAAACCTGAAGAGTCCAATTTTGTTGTGGTTGATGTTCGATCCGATGACGAGATCAGCGTGTCGATGATCCCAGGAGCTATCACCAAGCAGCAGTACGAAAAAGACAAAGACAAGTACCGCGGAAAGTTGGTTATTCCCTACTGCCTAGTCGGAGGCCGCAGCGCAACTTTTTCCAATGAGCTCATCAAGTCTGGCGTGCTAGTTAAGAACTACAAAGGCAGTATCGTCGAGTGGGTCACGAATGAGTTGCCGTTGGTGACTCAAAAAGGCGAACCGACCAACAAGGTCTTCATCAATCCAGAGAAATTTAAAGTTCCTGCGAAGTATGAAGCCGTTGGAAAGTAGCGACGTGTGGTCCGCGGGCGTCCCGCCGGCTCTTGCTCTATGCGATGAGTCGTCCGCTCAAGTGTGCTATTGAAGGCTTGAAACAATTAGATTACTTTAGTTCGCGGCTTAGGGTTTTCGATTGTGTGCGCCCCACGGAGTACTTTGCGAACAGCGCGCGTCTGGGGATGTATGGGGACACAACACGCGGTTGCCTAGCTCCATTGTCCCCACACCTCATTGCCTTCGAGATTGAAGAACCGTCTCGCACCGTCGACTGGCTTTAGTCGCGAACGCGACGTTATTTTAAAGCCTGGGATGAAATCCCAGGTAAGGCCGAACGTAAATTTGAGAGTCGCGAAGCGACGGCATTTTCTGACATCAGCGTGATCTAAGAGTTCAATCGCTGTCCATTTCAACCAATCGACTCGTGGGCAGCTCGGCACGCATGCGCAACACACCGTTGGGTTATTGTTGTCGCGTGGATACCGAAAGCCTGTCCCGTTACGCGAAGCACTCGCGTACTTGAGCCTGGCCACGATGCCAGAGTTTGCCGTGACGCTCGACGTCGGCCGACATCGACTTGGGTGAACCAGCGCAACTGCTCTTGCCGAAGCACTTTTTAAAGTTCCAGACAAGGTCCCGCCACATCGAAGCTTCGATGCCAATTTGACTGATATGGATGGAACCATCTGGGGCGAAGCGACCCCACTATTGCCTCGGCTTGTTCCCACTCATTTCACCACAGAGTTTTTCATTTCAGTAGCAATTTTCCATTCAACTTTTGTGGGCGACAACCAAACGATTTCTCCTTCGGCAGAAGCACTTTTGGCAGTCTTCGTTATCCGCATATGAAAGTCAATTCGTTCTGCTTTCATGTTTAGATTGTCCAATAGCAAAACGCTACCGGATGGGTTTGCCCAGGTATCGCCACAAAGGCAGCTATTGGATATCACTACAAATTCTTCATCGTACGTTTCATTTAACGCAGGGTCTCCCAGCCTGTGATTGCATTTGCGGAGGATGAAACTAAAAGGTACGACTTTACCGCCTTTTAGACTTCGCTCAAAATAGCAATATGATATCGACGGGGATTTCGATGAATGCTTGACCGCAGTTACCTGGTTGAGAATCGACTGTGGAACGCGTACTGAAATTCGGTGAGCTATTGATTCTCGCTCGCCCGCATCTCCAGATTTGATTCGCTCAGACGATAGGGGAGCGGATATACACCTCTCCGTTTTCTCCAAAGAATCTTCCTGCTTTGAAACAAAACTCTCTGAGCCCCCAATAATTCCGAGTAATACTACTGAAAATCCAATTCGTGCTAACATCTCTATTTTCCTTTTGGCAACGGTTTGCCATCGCTACACTTCCTAGAGAGAAACAGGTCGGGACACAGCCCACGTTTACCTAGCGTACCAGAAATCAACTGTTTTTGAAAATCTTCGAAAATCGGTTCAAGGATTTTGCTCCAAAACAGACAAATGGTCTTTGACAAATTCAGCTCGGTTGCTGAAGTAATACTTCAGCCCTAAAGGTGTCTTGATGTATAGTTCTGTCGAGGGTTCGGGCGAGGGTTGTTGAGGATTAGTTTTTGGAGGTTGCGTTGAGTTGAGCCAAAAGCCAAAGAAACGAACATGGATTTACAGGATCTACAGGATCTACAGGATGATTCTTGATCGTTGAGGGGAACCAGAAGGTGACCGGTACAAGGAAGCGTGTTGGTGTTGGGTTTCGTTCCTCAACCCAACCTACGAATTCGGTTGGTTCGTTCCGTGTGGTCCATGAGCTCCGTGGGTAGTGAAGCGGAACGTCGGGACCGTCAACAGAACTCTCCCGCCTTGATCGAAAAAAAGAATGTGGGCGGGACGCTCGCGCACCGGCAGAACAGAAGGCGGGCGTCCCCGCCCGCGCACCCGTAAACCAAAAATGCGGACGAGACACCCGCGCACCAGCAAAAAAAATGCGGGCGGGACGCCCCGCACCGCGGGTCTAGGCTTTCTCTAGCAACTCTTCGATGACATTTCCGTCGCTCCACGCCAGTGGTCGACCAATTGGAGTCATGTGAGTGTCTTTGTGATTGACTCCCAAGGCTGTGAGAACTGTGGCGTGAAGATCAGCGATGGTCACACTCTTCTCTGTTAGTTGTTCTGGATCAGGAGTCTTCAGGCCATCCAGCATTTCGCTGTCTGGGTTAGCATTGGTGCTGCCGTGCACATGGCCCTTGCGAAACGCGCCGCCGGCGAGCAACATACTGAAGCCATGAGGCCAGTGATCACGACCGCTTGCTGGATTGATTCTTGGTGTTCGACCGAATTCGCCACCACACATGACGATCGTTTTGTCCAGCATCTCTCGGTCTGCTAGTTCAGCCAGAGTTGCCGCTAATGCTTTATCCAGCACCTTGGCCCGATCTGCTTGAAACTGATGGTTGTTAATGTGCGTATCCCAGCCGCCAATCTCGACTTCTACGCAACGCACGCCAGTTTCTAGAAGACGAATTGCTGCTAAGCATCCACGGCCAAATTCACTATCGCCAAAGTTGTCACGCTTAGACTGACTCTCCTGCTTCACATCAAAGGCGGCCAACTGACTGCTGCTCATCATCTGCGTGGCACGTTCAGTGGCTGATTGATGCTGAGTCCGATCGCGGTCCAAGGAGGCAAACCGCCCACGTTGGAACTCTGTTTCTAGAGTGTTGAGGATATCGATTCGGCGTTCGAACTCTTCTTTCTCAACGCGTGCAGTCAAGTTGGGGATCGGATTGGCTGGATCGTTGGTCTTGAAGGCATCATATGCCGGTCCAAGGTAGCCGGCCTTACCTGGCCATTGGCCACTAAGGATGGAGATGTGCCGAGGTATTTCTAAGTTACTTGGACTCGCATAACACAGAACCGATCCTATCGAAGGATGAGTCACAGTGGGCTCAGGCCGCCAGCCGGTTTTGACGTTGTAGGTCGCTCGTTCGTGGTCGCCCTCTTTGCTGATCATCGACCGGATAAGACAGGTTCGATGCAATTGTTGAGCGGTAGCCTGCATATTGTCGGCCAACACGATACCCTTGACCGATGATTCGATGGACTTGACGTCGCCGCCGATTACGGTGCCCGAGTGAGGATCAAAGGTGTCCAATTGACTTGGTCCACCTTGGCACCACAGAATCAGAAGCGATTTTGGACGCTGGCTCTTGTCCTCAGAAGCCCGCGCAAGTTGCTCGGCAAATTGAGTCATCCATAAACCGCCCAACGAAGCCGACGCGAAGCCAATTGCTTGTCGACGACGCATGCGCATCAGGCCGCTACAGCCAGTTCTATCGATTGTGTCCATGGTCTTACCCTTTTAGTGGTTCCAAGCAAACTCGGTCGAATTCATCATTGCCCAGTAGATGTCGCTGATTGCTTTGACGCGATCGTCCCCAAACTTGCCGCAGATGTGTTGGCACAACTTTTCAGCTTCGGTGGAGCTGGGTGAGCGACCAAGCACGCTGAGGAATACTGAATCGATGGCCTTTTTGTCGTCTGAAACCAACCGAGCTACTCGAGTCGCTGCGTTGGCAACGATATTCTGTTGAGTTCGATCGGTGACCAGATTTCCGTTCATCAGCACAAGGCGTTGAGAGATGGTGATCGCGTCGCTCTGAAACTCATCTACGCCGCGATCGCCAAAGTCTCGGAGAAAATCATTGGTATTGCCGTATCGAGCCAAGCGAAGGAAGACTGAGCTATCCAAATCGATCGTAGAAATTCGGCCCGCTTGAATCATGCAACCCGCAACTTGATCGGGTCGTAATTGGGTAATAGGAAACACCGCCAAACATGCCTCGTGATCTTTGGTAACTTCGAATTCCGCACGACTATCGCGACGAAACGCGTCGGTACTAACGATCAATCGAACGAGTCGACGCATATTGAATTCATGCTTCGAAAAGTCGTCGGCTAACGTATCGAGTATCGCGGGAATATCGCCTTCCAGAGGAATGCTATCGACGGGTTCGACAAGAGGCCGCGAGAATAGCAATGCCCAAACACGATTGACCGTTGCTCGCGAAAAGGCCTTGTTGTCGGGATGAGTCAGCCAGGTGGCTAAGCGTTGTCTTGGCTTGCCTTCGGATGGAAGTAACTCTTTATTGAAGGGAACTTCTGGTTCTATTGTTGTTGGATCTGTCGAGCCAAGTAGCTTGGTTTCATAGTTGCCGCCAGCTTCACGAATTCCAGAGAAGGGATTGTCCTTGATTCCCGTGGTCCCGTAAAAAGCAGCCAGTTCGTGAAAATGAGTCTGTAGTCCTGGAATTGGCTTTTCGATCGATCCAAAATTGTGTTGGTCGATGAAGTCATCGTGGCATTGAAGGCAATCGATTCGCTGAGCCAAGAAAGTTCGGGAAGTACGGCCAGCCAAGACAACAGCATTGCATCGCTGCTGATTTTCTTCGGACATACTGGCCGTGATAAAGTTTACGGAGGGAGTATCAGTCCAAAGTCCTTCAGATGCTATGACCGAACGGACAATCGAATCGTAGCCCACGTCTTCGTGAAGCTGTTCGCTTAGCCAGGTATTAAAACGTCGTCTTCGAAACAGCAGGAAAGGTCCTTCGTCCGTGCCAACCATCGCTCGAGCGAATCGCTCTCCAAAGTAATCCGCCCAGCGTCGATCTTGTAGGAGATAATTGGTAACCCATTCAATCTGCTGAGATTCCGGAACAAGCTCCATGGCTCGAATCTCTTCCAAAGACAGACCACTACCGATCAAGCCCAAGGCGACGCGTCGGGCGATGGTGAGATTGTCCGCCTGACCGGCGGCAGGCATGTTAGCAGTTTGAATCCAGTGGTCGAGATCTGAGTTGCACGAATCAATCACAGGTCGAAGATCTTTGGCAAAGCCATCTGTGCCAACGGTGCTAACTCGAATTGCGGGCCGACTTCTAAGAACGCTTGTTGCAATTGAGGCTGCGAACAACAGGACTCCGAACATCAAAATCGGCTGTAGAACTTTTCGCGATACCATTTCGATCACTACTTCTTTGATTTGACCGCCAATACAGCAACAACAACAACGACACCAAGAAAGAGCAATCCACCGAGAATTATGATTTCAACTAGGCCTAGTCCGAACATCTTGATTCCAATGCTGTTTTCGAGCGACCCATAAACGAGGGATTTTAGTAGGCTTCATTTCGTCCCGGTACTGACTTTATTGGACCATTGGAGCAGAAAACCTCTGAGAATTCAAAATCAGAGAATGGTTGATCGAGTTTGAGGTCCAAATTACCGCTGAATTGCTTCCAACTCGATTGTTTTTGGGCGTAACAGACTGGCTTTTCGGAAATTCTGAAGAAAGTTCCTCCCCGCAGAATTCCTGTTTTCACCGGATCAATGGAGCCCTAATTGCCCTACCCAATTTCAGTGCGCGCTGTAATTCTCTGGCCTTCTTGAGACTTTTAGAGTCTGCGGGAAGTCGATCGACTAGTGGCTCCGACATTGTCGCGGCAGTCTAGCTTGAGTACAGCATTTTTTGGATCAAAATTCTTGCCCGCAAGGCTTTAGCTAGCAACTCCCGAGTGGAGTTACCTGTAGTGAATGCGTAGTGCATTGTGAACTATGCCTAATTTCATCAATGAAAAAGCTTCACTGCGCTTTCACTACAGGCGAAATAGAGTCTCTACAGAAGCAAATTGCGTGCCAGTCTGTGCGGAAGAATGGTCTGGCAGGGGCTCGCTTTGCATTACGACTGAGCCTTAGAAATTGCCCTTGAGGGCGTCATCGTGATTGGTGTTGGATGCGCTGTAGTGAACGCGCAGTGAAATTTTTTTATGGGTACACAACTGGACTCACTACAGCGCATCCGCGGTAAAACCACAACCGAAAACTGAGGTGTTGGTGAAGTGCCAGGGCTTTTGAGACTGGTAGCGTCATTTCTAGAGTGCGTCACGGTGATCGCAGTTCGCTGCCTAGTCGCCGCTACATCAGCAAGATTGCCTAGTGAGTTTTAGCATGCCGAACAGTCAGTTATCTTGAGCACGACATTGTTAGAAAGTACTCCAAAGATGCGATGGCTCATCAACTCTAGGGACATCATCCCGACAATTGACAGGCGCTTAGACCGAAATAAGATCACCCCTGCTCAAGGACTTTGGTTGTTGATTACAAGCTGCAAGAATCTCTCGGTAGCAGGATTCTTGCGGCGATTAACAGCCGCTCAGTCTTAAGCTGGTTGGGGCACGGGATTGTATGATGGAGCGCTGTGAAGCGGGCTGCGTCACCGTACCCTTGGTCGTAGCTAGTTTCAGCAATCCCTCCCCAACCTACTTTTCTCTCTAACAGTCAATCGCAGGCCTTCGCCCGACAGTTTTTCCCTGTGGTTTATAGATAAAGTCTAGGACCTAACACTGGAAGAGCTGGAGGGCTTGCGACTTCACTACTTTTTGTCGACTACAAGCTGAAGTAGATCGCCGATCTTTCGATGAGCTTCGATGGGGTGTCTTAGTGCCTTGCTCTTGACCACTTCGTAGTGATTGCATCGCCCAACCTTTTCTCGCTTGAGAAAGCCGTCTTCCTCAAGATCGGCAACGATTCTCTGAACAGCTCGTTCGGTAATGCCCACAACCAAGGCAACCTCTCGTAGAGACAGGTCGGGGTTCGCGAAGAGCGTAATGAGTACATGGGCATGATTGGTCAAGAATGTCCAGCCACGGCTCTCAACAACCGGCTCTTCGCGATTTTTTGCAGCTTTCTTCATGATTCAACCAAGCTTCTAGTGTGTTGGAAAAAAAAGGAGCCTGCATTTCAAGACATTCGGGCCAACGACTTAAGTCTACTCTATTGTCCGAATTTACGAAATACATTTCGCGACTTGAAAATTGGGAATTGAGCTAGCCTAACTAGCTGGCATGTACTGTCCAGCGGCTACCCCTTCTGGACTGGGAAGGACAGCAGAATGAAAGCGTAGGGAACTATTTTTTGAATTTACGTCGCAAATTTGACGAAACCCAATTTACGACTCGAGTGTCGTGTATTACAGTTCGTGCATTCGGTGTCGTTGTTTTAAGGAGGTACCTATGGTCAATTCAGTCTTCGCGGCGGTTCTTTCCAGTGCAATGCTTACAATCTTTCTCCTGCTTCCGGACAAATTGGCCAATCGTCATTGTTCTCGATTGCGAACCGTTGTCGGAGGCATGGCGTTTCTGCACGCTTTGATTTCCATTGCAGGATTCGTAGCGCAAGTATTTCGCGGTGGGGTGTGGTCAAATCACGATTCTTTGCCAGCTGCTCAATCGATACTCGACGGCTGTTTTCTTTACGACCAGCTTTCATCGTTAATGCTGGTCCTTGTAAGTGCCGTAGGCTGGGTAATCTGCAGGTTCTCGGTCCGCTATCTTGACGGCGACGAAATGCAAGGTCGCTACTTCCGTTGGATCGCGGTTACCTTGGGAGCAGTTTCGCTTGTCGTTTTGTCTGGAAATCTGCTTGTCTTCCTGCTTTGCTGGATGTTGACCAGCCTGGGTATCCATCGACTGCTTTTGCTCTACACCGACCGACCCGCAGCACAACGTGCAGCATGGGCTAAGTTCACGATCAGTCGAATCGGTGACGTGGCGTTATTCATGGCAGTCTGCATCTACTACAGTGCCTACCAGACACTCAATCTTCAGCTCTTATTCAGTCACGTTAGTGACGCCGCGTCCCCAGCGCCGATGGAAATTCAGTTGGCCGGATTTTTGCTGGTCCTGGGAGCGATTACCAAATCCGCACAGATTCCGTTCCACAGTTGGATGCCACTGACGATGGAAACGCCGACTCCAGTGTCTGCGCTCATGCATGCAGGAATCGTCAATGCTGGAGGTTATCTGGTAATTCGAACTAGCCCATTGATTGCCATTTCGCCCTCGGCCTCACTTTTGCTTTTAGCTGTTGGAGGTTTCACGGCCGCCATTGCCGCAGTCATTATGTTGACGCAGACCAGCGTCAAAAAGAAGCTTGCTTATTCGACAATTGCCCAAATGGGTTTTATGCTGCTTCAGTGCGGATTGGGGGCCTATTCAATCGCAATGTTGCACATCCTAGCTCACTCAATCTATAAAGCTCATGCATTCCTTAGTAGTGGCTCTGTACTTGCTCAAGCCTCTCGAATTGAAGGGCGATCAGGCGAGAATGCTCAGTCCGTTTCCATCTGGGGTTTTCTCCTGAATGCAGTTCTAGTTGGTGCATTACTCTGGTTGGGAATGACTGTGCTGTCTGTCAACGGAGACACGAAGACTGGCGCGCTTCTGTTGACGACGATCCTCAGTTTGGGTTTAGCTCATTGGCTATCAACAGCACAAGCGACAGCAAATCGTTCGATGCTAATTCGAGCTTGGAGTGTCGCGGGATGCTTGTGCCTGGTCTATATCTTTGCGTTTCAAGCGATAGATGTGTGGCTGTCATCTGTGATTGCACCAGTCATTACCACTAATACGGCTCTCTACCTTTCGGGGATCGTTTTTGCTGCTTTCCTAGCTGTTTCGATTCTACAGTTGCGACTTCAGCAACTTGCAAAAGTTGGTTGGTTTCAGAGGTTGTACATCCACGCATCGAATGGCTTTTACCTGGAGAGCGTGCTTCGACGTTGGATGGGCAACCTTCTGCGAACCTAATAGTGCAACGATGTCTTGTTAGCAACTTTCAATTCACGAATTCATCTAGGCCTAAAACATAATCATGACCACGCGTTCCATTAACTCAGCATCCAAGCAGAACTTTGTTCCGAAGATTGCAATCCCTGATCCTGACATGAGTTCGATACTGAAGGACGTGTCGGACTCCATCTCGCCCGTCTTTCCGCTCAGGGACTACGTTGCCGTTAATCCCTTTTTCGGCATGTGTGGAAGGACATTTCTGGGCACCCGAGCATATTTAAGAGTTTTCTCGGAGTGCGAATTGCTGATGCCGTTGAGCTATTATGCGGAGCAATACCGAGCGGGGCAATTTCTCGCGCATGACATAGAACAGGCGATACACGAGATCCACTGGCCGAGTTCTATTACTCCGCCTAACACAAGCCAAGTCATCAACGAGCTTTTTGCCTCCTCGCCATCTCAAGAGAGTTCATTCGCCGAATCGGCTAATTCATGGAGGCAAATACGAACGATTGCCGAGCATGTTACGAATCCCGAGGGCATGAACTGGTTAGAGGCGATTCGTGATGAGATCACCAAACACTGCAGCACTCATTTTGACCATGGACAGGCAACTTGGCAGAGTCCATTCCGTGGGTTGGGGCTTTATGCGGCGTGGCGAACGATGGCTTCTATCGATCGCAATATGGAAATACTCGGCCTGCGCAATATGCGGAAGTTGGTCGAATCGCTACCGTACTGCCCCGAAGATGCGATCAAGCTGTTGCTGAATCGACTGGGCGTGCCAGAGTCGATGTGGTTAGTCGTCCTACTTTGTGAAGCTTTCACGATTTTGGGATGGTGCTCCTGGGCTAAGTACCAAGACGACTATCGAGGAGAGACGCAACAGAACTTGATATCGCTGCTTGCGATTCGACTAGCCTACGATGTAGCCTTGGCAGAATCTTCTGGCTTAACAGTGAACTGGAACTCGTATCGATTCGAACAGCCGATTCGCGTTTCTCCAGAGTTAGACATGTCGTCGGAGCGATCTTGGATTCGTTACGTTGCCTTAGTTGCATCGGAGATTAGTTACCGCAACAAACTGTTGCAATCATTAGAACAAGATCGCTCAAAAGGTTTGGCAAGTGATGCGACATACCCTGATCAGGCTGAGGACGTTCGACCTTCCGCTCAACTGGTTTTCTGCATCGACGTCCGTTCCGAGCGATATCGTCGACACCTCGAGAGCACATGCGACAGTGTACGTACTTTTGGATTCGCTGGCTTCTTTGGAATTCCCATGGAGTTTCAGGGAGTCGGCGGTTGCGGTTGTAATCCGCAACTCCCGGTGCTCTTAAAGTCCCAGCTTCAGGTCATCGAGCAACCGATCGAATCAGTTCAACATGAGTTTCCATCTCCACAGCACAAGATGCGCGAGCGACGTGTGTGGAGCCGCCTGTGGGATTCCTTTCAGACTTCAGCGGTGGGTTGCTTTGGTTGCGTCGAGACAACTGGGCTTGCCGCTGTAACGAAACTTCTGACGAAATCACTTGGATTCACTGGCAGTGATTCACGCAAAGCATCTGAATGTCAGGTACCTATGAAGTTGGTCCCGCAGTGGAAACAAAGCGGACAAGCTCTGTCAATCCAGCAGCAGGCGGATCTCGCCGAGCGAATTTTGCGCAACATCGGTTTGACCAAAGATATGGCAAGACTGGTTGTGTTCTGTGGTCACGAAAGTCAAACGGAAAACAATCCGCTTGCTGCAGGTTTAGACTGTGGTGCCTGCGGTGGTCATTCCGGCGAACCCAACGCAAGGCTTGCAGCGCAAATGCTCAATCAGCTTGACTTGCGAATTGAACTTGCCGACCGAGGAATTCGAATACCAAGTGACACTTACTTTCTGGCGGCCGTTCACAATACTACAACCGATCAAATTCGTTTTTGCGATAGCGATCTAATACCTGAATCTCACCAAAGCGACGTGCAGTCTCTTTTATCGTCGACTTCCATGGCGACGAGTCAAACTGCGCTGGATCGACTCAAGGGTGAAGGCTCGATCAGCGCCGGAACTGCCATTCAACGAGCTCGGGACTGGTCTGAAGTTCGACCTGAGTGGGGCTTAGCAGGTAATGCGGCGATGATCGTTGGACCGCGCGAGCTTACTCGCAACTCCAATTTAGATGCCACTACTTTCCTTCACAGCTATGACTACAAGGTCGATAGCGATGGGACAATCCTTGAGACGATCATGACGGCGCCGATGATCGTGGCAAATTGGATCAACATGCAGTACTACGCCTCCACTGT
>CAUJKA010000204.1 GCA_963204965.1 Planctomycetota bacterium
ACATATCGGAGGCATGAATCACTTCATGCTTCCGGAATCACCCAACGATAATCGCGAGGTCGCCAGCTTTGGTGTCCACGCCATGGAAATGCTGATCAACGTAATCATGAAACTGGGTGGTGATCGTCGAAGGCTTAAAGCAAAAGTCTTTGGAGGAGCTGCTGTCGTTGGAACGAACATGTCGGGAGTTGGCCCTAAGAATGTTCGATTTGCCGAAGAGTTCCTTCGACTTGAAGGACTAAACATCATTGCCTCACACACCGGTGGCACTGCTGGAATGCGTGTCATGTTCAACCCCTACACTTCAAAAGCTCTTGTCCGCGAACTCGATCAAGCGGCTTCGATCAATGTCGAAAAGACACAGAAGATCGAATCCAAACGAGTTCAAAAAACACAAGAAGTCCATTGCGACGTTACTCTATTCTAAGGCTGGCCAACAATGGCAGGAAAGAAAGTTCGAGTCCTGATTATTGACGACTCAGCACTCATGCGGCAATTGATTCGTGAAATCCTGGAATCCGATCCAGGAATCGAAGTAGTCGGCTCCGCTGGGGATCCCTACGCAGCTCGCGAGAAGATTCTCGCTCTCAATCCAGACGTCTTGACGCTGGATGTTGAGATGCCGCGCATGGATGGAATTACGTTTCTCGAAAAGTTGATGGCCGGTCGACCTATGCCGGTGGTCATGCTGTCTTCGTTGACTGAGGCTGGTTGTTCGACAACCATGCGAGCCTTGGAACTTGGTGCGGTTGACTTTGTCAGCAAGCCTAAGATCGACTTGGCCACGGGAATCATGACCATGGCCGACGAGATTATCGATAAGGTCAAGGCAGCAGCCACTGCACACGTGCGACCGAATGCTTCCGTTGCTTCGACGACCGTGGTTAAACATAATCCCGTTACTACCTCAGCGATGATCAAGACTACCCACAAGGTAATCGCCATCGGTGGTTCTACCGGTGGAACTGAAGCTCTCTGCAATGTGTTGGCGAGCTTTCCACCAGACGCACCGGGCGTTGTCGCCGTGCTACACATGCCCGAGGGCTTTACAAAGTCATACGCGCAACGCCTTGATCGTACATGTCAGATTCGCGTGAAAGAGGCTGAGGACGGTGATCGAATCCTTCCAGGTCACGCTATTCTTGCTGCGGGCAACTTCCACATGGGTGTTGTGCGAAGCGGTGCATCGTATCAGGTGCGAGTCTTCAGCTCGGTACCCGTTCAACGCCATCGCCCAAGCGTGGATGTACTGTTCAACTCATGCGCCGAAACTCTGGGGACAAATGCAGTGGGCGTCATTCTAACAGGCATGGGCGCTGACGGCGCCGATGGTCTGCTAGCGATGAAGAATGCAGGTGCTAAGACAATTGCTCAAGATGAACAAACGTGCGTTGTCTTTGGAATGCCTAAAGAGGCAATTGCTCGAAATGCCGCGAATCACATTTTGCCTTTGGATCGCATCGCGCCAACGGCCATTCAGCTTGCAAACAGCTAGATGTCCTGCGAGCCGATGAGAAAGTGCTGTATGTAATATGTCAGCCATTGAACCTGAACTTGGTGGACTAGCGCCCGTCAACGATAGCGAAGATTCGCTACAATCGCGGTCTCGAAGTCTAGGTTCAATGGTCAGCAAGCATGCTAGTCAACTTGCTCGAGAGGACTTTGAAAGAAAGCGGTCCAAGAACTACATCGAAGTCGATCGCTGGATGTCCCGGCTTCTGTTGGTTGAGACTTTCGCGATTGCCTCACTTGCCGTCGTCGCCAATGGGTTCAGTCTCAACCCCAACCATCTCGGACGGTTAGTTGCCTCGACTATTGTCGCAGGGCTGATCGGGACCTTGATAGTTGTCACGTCGAGTCTTCGTCGTCGTTTCCACGGCAGCTTACCAACCAGAATTGTGATTGCGACTACTCAGACATTCTTGGCTGTCGCGGTAGTTCAATTGCTGGCAGATCAAGTCAACACCTTTGCACCTGTCTTTGCGTCACTGGCCATTCTCGCTTTCTATCGCGATGTTCGAGTTCTGATACCGGCTGTAGCAATCGCAGTTCTCAAACTATTCCTCGGCGACTTCAACTGGATCAGCGGCGCGTCTGCCGAGCCGCTTTCAGGCAATCTAATCACCATCGAACGCGGCTTCTGGATGGCAATTGAAGTAGGTGGCCTTTGCATTGCGATTCGCGAGAATCTCAAGCGTTGGCATCGCGATTCCATCCTGCAGACTCAACTTCAATACGAACGCGATCACCTTGAATCAAGCATTGCGATTCGTACCAATGAACTGATGTCGTTGAAGCGATTTCGTGAAGAGGTCCTCAATTCAATTGACGCAAGCATTTGCATTTTGGATATGCACGGCAAGATCGTCTTCTTCAACAAGAAGTGGACTCGCTTTGCGGAAGAGAATGGAGTATCGAATAGTTGCAAGGTTGGTTCCGTCTACGTTGAAAAATGCGGCATTACCAATTGGGGTCCGCCTGAATTCGTCGCCGCCGTTGCCGCAAGCATCAACGCGACCTTAGTAGGCGAGTCTGACTCGTTTTGTTGTGAGTACTCATTCAAGGTCGGCAGCGACCAACGTCACTATCGACTAAGCGTTACGCCCGTCCCTTTAGAGCGACAACTTGGCGTCGCTATCGTACATGTCGATATCACACACCTCAAGCGTGCAGAGCTTCGCGCATTGGCGCTGGCCAAACTGCTGCGAGAGTCGCCCGACGAAGTCTTAATCGCCGACAGCACAACTCATTTATTGATCGAGGTAAACGATAGGGCAGTAAAAAATACTGTGTTTCCGCGTTCCGAACTGCTAAGCATGCAGGTATTTCGCTTGTTCCCTCCGGCATTCCTGTCGGAGTTTGATCAGGCTCTCAACATGGTTAGCACCGAGGAGGATCAAGTAGTACGACTCAACAGCACTATCCAACGCAAAGACGGCAGTGAATACCCTTGCAGCGTTAGCGTGTTGAGAAATAACTTTGAAGGTACCGATGTTTGGGTCCTATACGTGAGCGATTTGACTGAGCTGAAAAAGCTGGAGAACAAGCTTCAGCAAGCTCAAAAGCTCGAATCGCTCGGTACACTCGCCGCCGGCATCGCCCACGAACTCAATACGCCGATTCAGTTTGTCAGCAATAACACCAAGTTCTTGAAGGACTCATTCGAGTCGATCAATCGAGTCCTGGGATTGTATGCCAACCTATTGGAAGTCTGTAAAGGCAGCGATGAATACGGCTCGAAGGCAGAAGACGTTCAGCAAGCCTGCGATCAAGTCGATCTTGGATTTCTGTTAGAAGAGATTCCGCAAGCGATCGACCAAACTCTGGACGGCACGACCAGCGTGTCTCGTATCGTCAAAGCCATGAAGGGATTTTCGCATCCAGGAACGGAGAATTTTCAAGAGGTCGATATCAACTCGATCGTTGAAAGCACGCTCGTTATTACGCGAAGTGAGTGGAAGTACTGCGCGGACTTGGAGACACAATTCAGTCCAGACCTGCCAGCCGTGCGTTGCTTACCCGGCGAGTTGAATCAAGTCTTTCTGAATATTATCGTTAATGCAGCTCACGCGATGCAGGATGTAAAGTCAAAGAATCCGGATAAGAAAGGCACGTTGAAAGTTCGCACCGGGTCAGAGAATGACAATGTGTTTATTGAAATTCAAGACTCGGGGGCTGGAATTCCAGAGGCGATTCAAGGTCGCGTCTTTGATCCGTTCTTTACAACCAAAGGCGTTGGAAAGGGAACCGGCCAGGGCTTAGCAATCAGTTACGGCATTGTTGTCGATCTTCACCACGGCGCAATCTCGTTCAGCTCTGTCGAAGGCGAGGGCACCACGTTCCGCGTCGAACTACCTGTCGCACAATCGCTTTCAAAGTTGCAGCAGGCTCAGGGCGTCAACTCGTAGTAGCTAGACTCTTAAGAGCAGTCCTTTAGCTCTAAGTCGCAAGGAACTAGCAACTCGTTCATGAACTGTTCTTATTGAGCTTCCCGGCGCCATTCATTTACTTGGGGTGGATCAACGCCCAACGATTCGATCGACAAACCTGATGCACTGGCTAAGGCGTCTAAGCAAGCTTGATTGTTTTGGGAATTAGGCAAGGCAATTTGGGTCAGCTTTCCCGAACGAAGTCGAATCGCCAACACTGGAATCCTCAAGCAGCGATTTCGGTTAAATCGTATCGGCATCATTCGTATGAACTCAGCTAGCGCCAGGATTTCTTCATACGCGAACTTTCGCCTGCGATAAAAGTCTGAGATGAGAAAGTAGTCTTTCTCAACTACGACCCTTGGTGAAAACACGAATCTCCCGACATAGCATGCAAGAAAGAGGAACCCAAGTCCACAAATGCCTAGGAACAGTTCCTCTGTACCTATCCCGCCTAATCCTTTGCGAAACGCTTCGACGAAGAAAAACACTCCTAGAAATGCGATCCCACCAATAAAACAAACCATGAAGGTCTTGTTCATAGAACTGTAGATGGTGAACGGCTTGAACAATTCGGTTGAATCCCCAGAGTGACTTATTGCCGTTCGCAATATTGTTATCTTAAAGTAACGGCCGTAACTCAGTTGATGTTGTACAGAATCTGGAAATACCGATTCGTAGATCCGGACATTGCCCTAGAAACTCGACTCACTAAAGCGGATTTCGAAGTCGCCGTCTTTCCCTACTTCTTTAGGGCAGGTGCCTTAGACGAAGTACCGCCTGGAGTCTTGGCGTTGCTGGGCTTGATCGTTCCAGAATAGCGAGCTGACGGATTGTTGGTCGATCGAGCAAAGAAGTCAGGTGTGCGTCCCCGCAATGGATATCTCGATGCCAATTGTGATTGAGCATTGACGTGATCCGCATTAGGAGCAAGGCTCGCGGCCACTGCTACAATTGCCATCGTTACAGCAAGAAACTTCTTAACGCCTGTGAAGTTGATCATGGTAAACCTCGTTGCATTGCTTTGAACCAAGAATCCAAATGTTAAGTTTACTCAGATGCAGAAGCGATGCCAAAAACGCGAACTGGCTATCTGAATCATCGGCCATTCTGACGAATCTTTATCTGTCAATTTTCTCAAAACAGATTCTACCCAAAGGCCGAGCAGGCAGCCTAGGCGAGTTCGCGTTGTAACGACTTCCGAGACAGTTTGCCGCCAGGATTCTCGCAAAAGAGTCGTTCTCCAGTGGTTTTTCGGACTAGATTTCAGTTGTGGGATTTCGATCGCAAGTCGAAAGACCACCGCAACATTGATGCCCTAAAGCAACAGATGTTGCAAAAACACCACGATTTACTACGAGATGCACAACATGAGAACTTTCGCCTTGACGCTAGGCCTGGGCCTAGCTGCGCACGGATTGTGCGCGCATGGACCGCTTTCAGCTTCTGAAGACACACAATCGACGACTACAGAAATTCACGTGGCTATCGATGGCGACGATGCCGCCAACGGATCATCCCAGCGACCTGTACAGACACTTCATCGAGCTGCAGAATTGGTGCGAGCCAATCGCGACAGTTCTCCTCAACTGCCCATCCAAGTCATCGTCCATGAAGGCGAGTACTTACTGGACCGTACGCTTGAGCTAACCGAGGCCGATTCGGGCTCAACGAATGCTGGAGTCAGCTATCGACCTGCGACTGGCGAGCGAGTCACGCTGAGCGGTGCAGTGCGACCTGAACGACTTGGGCTAGCGTCTAGCTTTAACAGCTACTCCGATCTCTCACCGCAAGCCGCTAAGTCCGTCTTGGCCTATTCTTTGCCCGCTTCACATGAAGCTTGGTCGATTCCCTCGCGTGGCGAAGACCACGGATTAGAGCCATGTGAATTCGAGCTCTTTGCAAGCGGTAAAGTTTTTCAACGAGCTGCAATTCCTAGCGAAGGCTGGAGCTTGAATCGCGAAGACAACCCTATCTATTTACTCGGCCAAAAGAAGCTTGGCGAAAATGTTTGGCTGCACGGCTTTCCACACAATGATTATCAAGACGAGTTTCTGTCGTTGGAATCCGCTCAGTCGCATCGGTGGCGTGAGGGTTCACGCTATCGTATAGAGAACGTCTTATTTGCCTTGGATCAACCTGGAGAGTGGTATCTGGATTGCAAGAATCAGCGACTCTTGTGGTGGCCTGACGGGACTGAGGAAAGTTCGCTACGAGTCTCGAATCTAGAGACACTCGTTTCCTTGTACGATGTTGAACACGTTCGCTTCGACGGCTTTACACTTGAAGGCACTCGAGTTCAAGCTGTTGAGATTGCCGGCGGTTACGAATGTGAACTCCAAGACTGCGTCATCCGCTGCATTGGAAATGTGGGAGTCAACGTTTTTCACGGTGAGCGACACACGATCGCCAATTGCGAGATCCAAGCAACGGGTTCATCTGGTATTCGTATTGAAGGCGGAAACCGCGATGCGAAACTGCCTGCAGACCATCTTTGCTTCGGCAATGTCCTCTCAGCAAATGCAACCAAGCATCTCTCTCGACATGCTGCGATTGCGGTCCATGGAGTTGGCGTGACGGTTTCTGAGAACCTGATCCATTCGCAACCAGACTGGGCGATCAGTCTGTGCGGAGATAGCCACACAGTTCAGCAGAACCACATTCACGACGTTTGTACACAAACTAGCGATTCGGGTGCGATCTACTTGTCTCATGATAGTACGTATGCGGACAACCTGATCACGCTCAACCACATTCACCACGTCGGCGGATTCGATAGCAAGAACGTCTTTGGAGTCTACTTAGACGATCAGATTAGCAACACTGAAGTCAGTGCGAACTGGATCCACGATGTTCCTCGAGCGATCGTAGTCCGCGGTGGAAGCAACAACAAACTGCTTGCGAATGTTATTCACGACTGCTGGGTTGGAGTTCAGTTCCAATGGTCCAACGAATCGGCGAGCAACCAATTGACTTCGAACGTGATCGAGTCAGTGAACTCGTTGGTGGTTTCAGATAAGCGTCCGCAGGCGCTTGTATCCAACAACAATGCAGACACGGTGAACGAAGTTTTTGCCAACGCTAAAGCGGGCGATTTTACGTTTGTTCGTCCAGAGGTTGCCGAATCAGTAGGACTCACCGAGTGGGAATTCAGCAAGCTCGCTGAAAGCAAAGATCGCCTCGTTTCGTTGCCTAGTCGTGAGAGCCCTTCGCCGAGCGACAAACGACCTTAGTGGATTAAGGCTTGAAAAACGCACTCCGCAGTCGGCTCGTTTCCGACTGCGGCTAGCGCCTGTGGTACAAAACAATCCGCTAGTGCCCTTCGTTCTTGTCTCCGCCTTTCAGCGACACTAGATAGGCCACTAGATCGCGGAGCTCCTTCTTGCTCAACTGCTTAGTGAGATCCGCGGGCATCGCCGAGTTACCTTTACGGCGATCCTCGATTGTCTCTTTTTCGACTCGCACAAGCTTACCTTCGGCCGTCATGTATTCGACAAATTCGTCGGTCTCTTTCTTGAGAACGCCTGTGTGTAGGGTTCCAACATCATCGACAAGCGTGATGGACTCGAATCCTTCGGCAATCTTTGCACTTGGAAGCACGATCGCTTCTAGAAGATAGCGAGCGTCCTTCTTGGCTCCCAAATCCGTTAGTGCAGGACCAACTTCACCGCCTTGATTTCCAACTTTGTGGCATCGTAAGCAGGAAACCGAAGACTTGTAGAAGAACACTTCCCGACCACGTTTGGCATCACCGCCGGCCAGAGACCAACGCCATTCCTCAATAGCATCTTGGCTTTGCCATTTCTTTTGCTGATCGTCCAACTGCTTTTTAATGGAATCAGAGAGCTTTCCGTCACTGGCCTCCAAGAGATCCAACCATTCATCTTGAGCGAGCTTGCCTGCGAGATAATCAGCTACGCCCCTCTCAAGGATTGACTTAGCCGCTTCTTGATCGCTCAGCTTGCGAGCCAAGCTCCACGCGGCTTGTCTCGCCTCAAGCTCAGGACTCTGTAGAGCTTTGCTTAGTCCCGCGGCAGCTCGCGCAGGTTCGATTTCGGCTAAGACTTCAAGAGCTGCCGCACTGACTTGCCAATCAGTGTCTGCAAGCATCGGTTCAATCAAAGTCTTGGCACGGGCTTTGTCAATCTTTGAGATCGCCTTCATCGCTTCACTGCGGACTTTCGGCGAAGTCTTGCCGCTGGTCAACGACATGAGCGCGTCAACTTGACCCGACATGCGATAGTCAACCAGAGCACTGATCGTTGCAAGTTGAATAGGTTCAGAGCCACCTATTAGTTCCTGGGCAATACTGCTCAGGGCAAGCGTAGGCTGTTTCGAGCCGCGTTGTTCGATGGGCCGCCACGCGTTGAGATAACGATCGCGTTCATCGGGTTGAGTCCACTTAGCAAGCATCTTGATCGCTTCGACTCTCAGGCGTTCAGGAGCGGATTTGTTCGCTGCGTAATTCGCCACTAAAGTTATTTCGCCCAATCGATACGCCGCATTCAAACAGCGAAACGCGGATTCTTCATCCAGGCCGTCTCGTGTAAGCAGATTTGCGATAGCGGGCAGGCTCTCTTCGACGGGCATATCGTGGATCGCGCGGATTGCTTCGGCGACGACTTGCGAATTCTCATCGCCAAGGAAGGACTCCAATTGTGTCGACTTCATTCGACGAAGTGCAACCACTGCGCCCAGTCGTACCGCTGAACTTGCATGCTTCTTAAGCATGGCAATTTGTCCGTCGCTGGTTTGCGTTCCAACCAACGCCATCACCGCCGCATGTCGAAGGACAGGATCTTTGTTATCGGATTTTTCTAATAGATCGACAGCTTTCTGAAAGGCCGTTTTCCAGTTCAACTTTGCACAAGCGATAGCTGCGTAGTGTGCGACGCGAGCCTCCGAGTCACCAATCAAGGCTGCGATTTCTGCACCAGCTTTTTCAAATCGGTTGTCACCGAGTACCAAACAGCAAGCCGCTCGAACTTGCAGCTCTTTATCTTTGAGCAACGCAACAAGAGGGCTGAGTACTTGATCGCGAAGCTTCGGTTGTTGTCGCGCCAGTTGACCTAGGCCCCAAATTCCGTGGACTCGCGCGATAGCGGTTGTGTTACCGTTCGATGCGATTTGTGTAAGTGCGTCGACTTGCGAGCGACGAACTAATTCGAACTGTGACTCTTGACGGACGCGTTGATCCTTGTGGCCGAGCATCAGCTTCAAGTTTTCGACACTCTGCTTGCTCCAGTCGCCTTGCAGCAATGACTTGACCTCTTCGATTTCAACCGCATGTGCATCCTTTCCAGCGTTGAAACGATAGATTCTTCCTTTGCCGGTTCCATTCCATCCGTCGACCCAGTCGCTGATGTAGAGGCCACCATCGCTGCTCAACGCCAAATCAGTAGCCAGAATGTTCCACACCAGTTTTTCATTACCCGAGAGTTTGAAGTGCGCACCATTAGGTTCGACTCGAATTGTTCGAATGCCGCTTTGATTGGGTGTGCCGCGGAAGTCGGCGAGAAGAAAGGCGTTTTCAAATTTGTCACCCAGTCCAGTACCTGGATAGTAGATCAATCCCGAAGGACCGTCCGCAACGTTTTCTACAGGAGGAACAATGTACGCAGGTTGTTCGGGATGGAACGGATGCCAAATCTTCTCGCGATTGAATGGGCCGCGATCAGGGATGTACTGATACTCCATGCGCCAACCTGTGTCACCGCCTTCAACGACATAGACCCAGCGAGCCTTATCGCCACCGTCGCTGTTGTTATCGCCAGTGAAGAGATTGCCCCATTGATCGAAGGCCAGCTCTTGCGGATTGCGCAGTCCCGTGGCGAAGACCTCCAAATTCGATCCGTCTAGTTCGCATCGAAAGACTGCGCCGCTAGATGGGTCGCTGAGAGTCTTTCCTTCTTTGGTCGTTACGTGATAGCCTCGATCGCCAATGCTAAAGTAGACTCGACCATCGGGACCGAGGATCAATCCGTGCATGTCGTGACCACGAAAGGCGACGCGCACACCGTAGCCATCATGCAAGGCGACGCGTTGGTCGGACTTGCCGTCTCCATCTTTGTCCATGAACTTCCACAGCTTGGGAATGCAAGTGTAGTAGACCGAGCCGCCGTACTCGAGCACTCCAGCGCCGGTTCCGTCTTCCAAGCGATTGAAGCCCGCCGCGTAGACAGTTGAACGATCAGCAATGCCATCGCCGTCGGTGTCTTCGACTAAACGAATTCGATCATCCTGCGACTGGTACTCATCGACGCCCGTCTTTCCCAACAAGCGTTGGTGATAAGCGATTCGATCCGCGACGGTCTTTGCCGACAGGTCGGCGCGAAGCCACTCTTCGTCGTGTCCGCGATTGTCTGTGACGCCAACGTTTTGGCGGAACGATTCAGCCACGTAGGCTCGACCAAATCGATCGAGCGTGAAGGCTACGATGTTGGCCACATTCGGCTCGGCGGCAAACACTTCGCCGCGCCAACCTTCAGGAAGTTGAAAGCCAGCGAGCGCATCTTGAGCTTCCCGAGACGCTTCAGCCACTTTAGGTTCTTGCGGAGCTGGAACGACAGGGTCATCCGCGAAAACAAAGTTGACCGAGATGCAGATCAAGGCACATAGGAATGCAATTGTTGAACGAAGATTCATAAGTTTTCTGATACTCGGGCGCGTGCAAAAGTTGAAGGTAGTAGGATTCGCCAGAATTCCCTGTGCAATTCCGTAGTGGGATTCGCCAGAATTCTATCTTCTTGTCGTAGTGGAATTCGCCAGAATTCCTCTTCTTGACTGTAGTGGTTGAATGAAGCCAGAATTCCCGAGCGACAGGAATTCTGGCGAATCCCACTACAGCAATCACTAGTTTAGTCACCCAAGCAAGGTAGACCAACTGCTCTTATTCCTCTCCACAGGGGCAACCGCAATTCTTGTAGCTTGCTAACGCGCAGGATTCTGCCACCAATGAACAGTACGCCTTTTTGCCGTATACTATCGCTCATCCCACCACTTATCCTCATTCCTGTCGAGCTCAATATGAAACACTCCTCCCGTAACTGCAAAACATCGACCTATCCGTTCTTCCTGTTTTTCGCGATGCTTTCGGTCAGTATCCTTGGTTGTGGCGGAGGCTCAGGAGATTCATCCCAAGCTAGTAAGGGTTCGGCTGGAAAGAAGCTTAAGATTGCCGTAATTCCGAAGGGAACCAGTCACGAGTTTTGGAAGTCCGTTCATTTTGGAGCTCAAAAGGCTGCGAAGGAACTAGGCAACGTCGAGATCATATGGCGCGGGCCAGTATTGGAAAGCGATACCGGAAGCCAGATCGAAGTCGTCAAGAGCATGATCAGCATGCAAGTCGATGGCATCGTGTTGGCGCCAAATCAGAAAGGCGGCTTAGTGGACTCGGTGCAGGAAGCGATCGACGAGAACATTCCAGTGGTGATCTTCGATAGCGGCTTAGATTCGGGGCCCAAGATTGTTAGCTACGTTGCCACCGACAACTTCAAAGGAGGTCAAATGGCCGCCGATGAAATGGCTAAAGCGATCGGAGAAAAGGGTAACGTCATTTTGTTGCGTTACTTAGCCGGAAGTGAGAGCACCGAACAACGCGAAGTGGGTTTCCTAGACGCAATCAAGAAGTATCCCAACATCAAAGTCGTCTCATCGGATCAGTTCGGCGGCGACAACGCAACGAGTGCCAAGGAGAAGGTCGATCAGTTGCTTCAGATCCACGGCAAAGATCTTGCCGGAATCTTTTCGGTGTGCGAGTCCAATGCGAATGGTACCTTGGAAGCCCTACGCAATGCGGGAATCGACAAACAAGCCAAGCTGATCGCCTTTGATCCCAGTGATGCATTGATCGAAGCTCTCAAAAGCGGTTCGTGTGCGGGGCTTGTTTTGCAAGATCCAGTGAAGATGGGCTACGAAAGCGTCAAGGTCCTAGCAGCAGCGATTGGCGGTCAGAAGTCTGAGCCGTTTGTGTCGACAGGCGAGTACTTTGCGTCGCCTGGAAATTTTGATGCCGAAGAGATCAAGCAACTGCTCAAGCCACCGTTGGCCGAGTAACTCTTGAGCTCCGTAAGTATAGGTCTACTGCAAAACTGCGCGGAGAGCCTTCCGGTGAGCCTTCTCGCGAGCTTCGCTATATTGCCTGAACGACAACAGCAGTTGCGTTGTCGCGACCTGATTCGTCAACAGCCGCGTGGACTAGACGCTGCGCGGCTGAGCGAAGGTCGTCGGCTTTTGTGTTACGAACGATCTCTTCGATTCCGCGATCCCACAGCCCGTCTGTGACTCCATCGCTACAGAGAACAAACTGGTCTCCAGGCTGATAGTCCAGCACTCCCATGTGTGGATTCAGATAGCGATGACCTGCTCCCAAGGATTGCGACAGCACGTTCTTTCGCGGATGGTTGCGGTGTTCTCGCTCATTGATCTGTCCAGTGCGTCGAAGCCAGCCGACATGGGAATGATCTTCGGTAATTTGCTGCATCGGTTGCGAGGCTGGCAAGTAATAAAGCCGGCTATCTCCGATGTGACCATAGTAGACTCGACCGCGACGGAACCAAGCCAGTGTGAGCGTCGCTCCCATATCGCGGCAGTTCGGGTCGATGCGTCCTAACTCCAGCATCGTCGCGTGAATGCTGGTGAAGAGCTCCATCAGGATCTCGTTGCTATACGCGCGAAAACGCTCTTCGACCAAGCTAAATTGCTTCGGCAAAAGCAGCGTGATCTTTTCAACAGCGATGCGACTGGCGAACTCGCCAGACTTGGCACCGCCCATCCCATCGCTAACCGCAAAGATGTAGTCCGACGACTCCAGCGGTGCTTCGCCGGTCTTACCAAGATAGCGGATGCCATGATGATCCAATTGCATGCCCAGGAAAGCGTCTTCGTTGTTCGGGCGGAATTTGCCTCGGTCCGTAGTTCCAGACCATCGAATCGATTTGGCAGATGAGCCGAGGATGTGCTCTTGGGCGCTTGAAACAACGGCTTCACCAATGATCTCAGCAAATTCGAAATCGATCACGCAGAAGCGGCCATCCTGCGCGCGATAGGTAATGTTTCGTAAGAACGGATCGTCGTGACGAACGCCGAACTTCTCAAGTTCGCCAAATATCTCGGCAACCTTTGTGTCCGTGAGATGTTGGACTCGAGCTCCGCAATTCGACGTGACTATCTCAAGCGTCTCGGGATTGAAAGACAAAAGGCGAGGCACAAACGGGCACTTGCGTTGCTCCAAGTACTTCAGCACACGAACTTCATTAGCAAATCGCGTATCAGCGTTTGGACCACGAAAAAGCTTGTGAACTGTGCCATCAAACCCAATTCGTACCAGGGCTCGTTGAGTGTTTTTGGCTTCCTGCATGCTGATTCCGCAGTGATTTTGAGTTTGAGGTTGAATCCGAAAAGCTGACAGCAACTAACGCTAACAACAAAAAACGCCGGCCTTGAAAACTCAAGGTCGGCGTCGGATTTTAACTCAATCAGTCTTAAAGACCTAGGCGGCAAAGACCGCCATTACGGCTTAGCCTTCAACTTCTTTGATGGTCTTTAGCACGCGAGAAACGATCTTGTACGGATCGGCTTGCGAGTTTGGACGGCGATCTTCAACATAACCCTTGTAGTTGTTGTTGACGAACGAGTGAGGAACACGAACCGAAGCACCGCGGTTGGCAACGCCCCAATTGAACTTGTCGATCGATTGGGTTTCGTGCAAACCGGTCAAACGCAAGTGGTTGTCTGGACCGTAAGCAGCGATGTGTTCGTTGCAATACTTCTCAAACGCACCCATGAGCTTGTGGAAGTAAGCTTCGCCACCAACTTCTCGCATGTACTTCGTGGAGAAATTGCAGTGCATACCGGATCCATTCCAGTCGCCGCGAATTGGCTTGCAATGCCATTCAATGTCCAAGCCGTACGATTCAGCCAAGCGCATAAGCAGGTAGCGAGCCATCCACATGTCGTCACCGATCTTCTTCGAACCGGCGGCGAAAATTTGGAATTCCCACTGACCCTTGGCAACTTCGGCGTTGATGCCTTCCAAGTTGATGCCAGCGTCCAAAGTAATGTCGATGTGTTCTTCGACCAATTGGCGAGCTACGTCACCAACGTTCTTGTAACCAACGGCTGTGTAATAAGGGCCTTGAGGAGCTGGATAACCGTCGGCTGGGAAGCCCAGAGGTCGGCCGTTTTCGTAAATGAAATATTCTTGTTCCAAACCGATCCACAGGTCTTCCGATTCGCCAACGGTGGCTCGGAAGTTTGATGGGTGTGGTGTTCCGTCTGGTAGAAGAACTTCGCACATGACTAGATAGCCATTCTTGCGAGTTGTGTCTGGGTACAGAGCGACTGGCTTGAGCAAGCAATCGGAGCTCTTGCCCTCAGCCTGTTGAGTCGAACTGCCGTCGAAGCCCCACATTGCCAAGTCCGCCACGGACCCTGGCTCTTTGTCGACGATCTTCGTCTTGCTTCGCAAATTGGGCTCAGGAAGGTAACCATCCAACCAGACGTACTCAAGCTTGAACTTGGAATTTGAGGACATATTCACCTGCTCTCACGAAAAAATAGGCACCAAGGGTCGAAATCTTTGCGGGGCGATAAATCGCCTCAACACATTCGCTAAGAGAAACGACTACAAGCCCAGTACGGTAACACGGTTTTGAACTGTAATCAATTGGCGACAGTGGCCAATTCGATCCCCTTGGTTAGCCAAGATCGCCAAAGGAAGCCAAGCTGCCTGTAACAGCCATTAATTGCCTATGGAATTGCTTTGAGGGTATCAAAGGGGCGAAAAAATTTTTTAGCTAGCATCGTAGATCGTGTTGTTGCAACAGGCTGTTAGTTGGCAACATGGGAAAGTCTCAACGATGCAGAGAATTCTCCCCTGCGCGAGATAACCCGCCTTTATTGCAGTCAGACACCGCGAATCTTTGGCGTAGGTAATTTCGGAAAACCGGCCCTTGGCTAACGCGAGTTCGCAGATCATGTCATGCTCGCTAAGAAACTCAAAATAACTGCCTGACTCATCGCTACATTCCATACAATCGATTTTCTTTGAGGGTCGAACGTTCTTTGGCGGGGCTTTGCAGGGAGTTTTGTTAGATTTCTGCCGTCGCAACTATGGGGTTCCGGGCAAAGTAAGTAAACTAGAAGGCTTGATTTGGAGCCGATTTGAAATCCGCAAATTGGCCCAATCGACGAAATCTCGTCCCCCCAGCACTTCTCCATTTCAGGTACGACCCATGTCGCATCGTGCAGGTCTTGTGAACTCCATTTTGACTTCGAGTGCTTTCGCATTTGTTGCGTATTGCATCAGCCTACCAGCCTTCGCGCAAAGCGAGCGTAAGTTGGCCGCGGATGCTTTGAACGTCATTCGTTCGTCGGTCGAGTATGGTGAAACGTTTCAGGGCCCTGTTGATCTACCTTTGGTTGTTCAACATCCTGAATTGCGTTGGCAACCCAACACCGCGCCCGAATCTGACACGCTATTGGAGATGTCCAAGAAGATTATCTTTCGCGGTCCAGTGCACTGTTTAGAGTTTGCCTTCAAGCCCGTCAGAATGATGCAAGTCGATGTGGCTACTTCGGCTGGAACGGAAAAGAAGGTCGTTTGGTATTTGCTTTATCGAGTAACGTATCGCGGCAACGATTACACCCCAACCGTCGAAACAGACAAGTTCGACAATGCTGTTTTCGGAAAGCCTGATGTAGTTTCCGCGAAGTGGGTGCGATTCCTACCGAACTTTATCCTGCAGAGCAAAGGTCTAAAATCTGGGTTAAATCCAGGCAAAGAGCAACGATTACTTGATCAAGTGATCCCCAGCGCGATTGCCAGAATCGCTCAAGAAGAACGCGTGACGCCTCCGCTTTACGACTCACTAGCGATACAACAACAGAAGCTAGAAGTTGGACAATCGCTGTGGGGTGTGGCAACGTGGACTGACGTCGATCCCAACATGGATTTTTTCACTGTCGAAGTCAAAGGTCTGACCAACGCTCAACGAATCGAACTGCAGGGCGACAAGTTGAAGTATCTTCACAAGACTCTGGTTCTGAATTTCTTCCGTCCCGGCGATACAGTTGACTTGATGGCAGACAAGATTCAGTACGGTGTTCCGGCAGTCAATCGTCTAGCTGGCTTGCGTGATGAACTTTCCAAAGTCCAAGCCAATCGCGACACTCGAAACAAAGAGCGGATCTTCGACTACGAACTAACCATCACTGGCGGTTTGGATAGTCGCGGAAGCGTGGCTGGCGAGGTGATGAATGTTGCTCAATTGGTTCAGCAGTTGGGTGGCGAGCAGATCAAGACCTACAGCCAAACCGGAACCGTGCTCTTCTCTCTACGCAACGGCGAGAATCAGGACACGACCTTTGAAAACACAATCAAGCGACAATTGGGCCTGAATGTCGACGTCTTCGACCGAGCGATTCGGCTAAGCGAAGTGATCGAACAAGCTGAAAAAGCTAAGGACGAAGATCGCCAAGCCTACATTTTGCAGCAATATGGGCTAAAAGAACGACTTGATCACTTTTGGGTCTATCGCTAACATTGTTACCTCCCTCGGGCTCGCCACGCGCTGGCGTCCCAAATTCGAACACAACCCCGAAAGGGTGGTTTTGGGCAATCAGGTCCTCAGCCGGCTTTCGGACAGTAATTTTTGGTAGGCGATCATGGCACACAAAAAAGGTCAGGGCTCCACACGAAACGGTCGCGACAGTAACGCACAACGTCGCGGTGTTAAATTGTATGCGGGCCAAGTTGCCAAGGCTGGTTCGATTCTTGTTCGACAAGTCGGCACTCGATTTGTCCCAGGCAAGAACGTAGGCATGGGCAAGGATTACACACTCTTCTCGCTAGTTGGCGGTCACGTCTTCTTCGACCAAGAGGGCAAGCGAGTCAACGTAAAGGCAGCAGAAGCTGTTGAAGCGTAGTCGCTGCGTAATTCGAATTGAAACTTAGAGGGACGGATGATTGATCCGTCCCTTTTTGTTTTTCAGGCTGACCCCTTAGAGTCTTGATTGGTCGACCTCTAGAGTACAGCTTTTGAAGTTGAACTTGTTCTGGGATTTCGGGCGGAAGGCCCAGCGATTTACCTAGCCCAGCCCATCGGGCCCATCGGGCTGGGTCGTGATGCTTGAGTACGTTAAGTGCCAACGGCCCGCCGGTTTGCGTCCAAACCGGCCGGCCGTTGGCACTTTGTTTTTTTCGCGAATTACGTACCCAGCCCGTTGGGCTGGGCTAGGTAAACGGACAGGGCTTCGCCCTTAAAACCAAATAGGTCCACGTCAAAAGATACAGCCTGAGGTCTTCACCCTCAATCAACGTAATCAGTCGACGTCCAGCTTCTTCTCTGTCACCAGATAGTTCAGCGTCAATGGCGAGCGGACTTGCTCGCAGCGAATCCAAATCGGCGCAGGTTGCCCAGTTGCGGATTTAGGGATAGCCAAACGATGTCGAACCGTCGATGTTCCCGGCGCGGTATTGAACATCGGTACACGCAGATAAGCCTGATCCTTGGGAAACAACGTGCAGTCAAAGTCGACGGGCTGCTGTGTCTTGTTGATCAGCTCAATTCTGGCTTCGACAATCTCGTCGGACAGTCGCACTAGGTCCCAACGAAACTCGATATCAGGATGCCCGAGATTTAGGCTGCGATAAACCGAGAAGTCGTAGTCCTTGTCTGTCTGCAGCTTGAATTGAAACTCAATTTGGTGCGTTCCCGCTGATGCGTCAGAGCGCAGATCGAGCGGAAAGCTCAGCTTCTCCATTCTGCCGGATTCAATATCTAGTGGCTGAATCGACTGACCACCTTTCAGCAACGAATCACATCGCAACACCAAGTTGCCTTTTGCACGCTTGTTGAAGGTGTTCTGAACGCGCATCGGAAGATTGGTTTCGCTGCTCAAGTGACTAGCTAAATGGTCGGCCATCAATTGGAATTCCTGCCTCCATCGAATGACATCGCAGTCGACTCCGTGGACGATCACAGGCCAGGTGCCGACTGGAATGCGTTGAACGACGCTTCCGCTCGGAAGGCGAATCGACTCAACGGGAACACTTCGGCCCCATACATCTTGAGCTGTCACGCTTTCGCCGAAATAGAATTGTTCTTCAACCGGACGACTATTCCACAACACCATCACGTCGCGATTTTGGCCTTGAAAGGTAACGTTTTGACTGCCACTTGGAAGTTCAATCGATCCAATGCTATTGCGTGGTCCAATCGCCGCAGCAATTTGAGCCCAGGGGACCAAGATCTCCGTTGGCATCTGATCTTCGTCCAGCAGGCCGATTTGATCATCGAAAGGTGACGTCAAGAAAGCAGCTTGAACATTCGAAAGCTTCACGGCGATCATCTTTTCCAAGAGATCTTCAACGCGATCATGCAACGAGTAGTTCGCGCGGCGAAGCGGCTCGATCGTAACCCAAAGCTTCGGTCGCTGCTTAGACTGAGCCGCTGCGTAAGTCTTCAGTTCAGCGGCCGAGAGTGGCATCTCTGTGTAGAAGTGCAAAGCGTTTATCGCGCTTCCGGCTGTTTCGTTTTCTACTTCGGAACTGGTTGGAATGAGCCAGTCCCACATCACCACCAACTTGGGATCTTGGAAGTAATACTGAAAGACAGCTCGAACTTTCTCAATTGTTGGAGTTGAACTTCGCGAGAGCATAAAGCTTGTGTCGCTATCGGAACCCAATTGTACGAAGTCTAGGTAGCTGTTCAGTTGTGTGAAGACCGGGTCCAGCAAGGGCTCCCAGATCTTTGCATTCTGCATGTGCTGGACCGCTTGGTTGCGGCTGGGGTCATCTTCAAACAGCACGTATTGCGATTTAGGAGGACCATCTAAGCGTCCGACTGTTTTCACGCTAATGTTCTTCAGGCCTTTAGTCAGACTAAGCGCAGCCTTACCATCATCTTGATTGTTTTCGTCGTACCAGATAGGAAGCTTCAGCCAGCCCAACTGTGCTGCTTGCGCTAAGCTGATGACATCGGGGACTTCACTTGAATCTGGCAAGGATGGAAGTGATATTCCGAATGGGCTCTTTTCTGAAACGCTCGGTTCCAGAACAGCAATAACAACTTCGCGATTCGATTTGCCAACTGTTGCATGGACGCGGTAAAGACCCGGAGTGTCAAAAGGAATCGAAAACAGAGCAAACGACTTTTCGCTACGGCCCTTGGTAGTTGGCTTACGCGAAGTTGCCGTGAATCGACCGAGAGGAGGCAACGAAGCTTCTTCTTGACGTAGTAGTGGTTTCGAGTCTTGAAGAATAGTCTTTCCATCAATGTCGGTAACCGTCAATTGAACATCGACAACCGAAGTCGATAGACCGGCGGCAAAGCAAGCGAAGTCAACCGTGGACTTGGGAGCGGTGATGTTGTTGGGAAGGTTGGTCTTGATGGTGAGCGTTGGCATACGTTGCAAATGGATGTTATCGAACCGCGCAACGCCGCGACCATACTGCTTAGCAGTTTGTTGAACGATCATATGGATTTCGCCACGCAACATTCCTTCACCGATGGTGTTGATGTGGCTTGTCCGCACCATTCGCCAGGATTGTGTTCCCGTAACCGAGGCAGTCTTATAGGTCCCGACTTGCGAACCATCGCGGTCAAAAATTCGTAGCTCGATACCCGCTTCGTGTGAGACCAAATCACGACAGTCGAGCTCACCTTCCAGCATATAATCGTACCGGCCATCGATATCGAAGCGCGGGCTGACTAGTTCAAAGGCGCCGCCATCCATATGAACTTCGAAGCAGTCGTTTAGAATGTTCTTGTCAACAATGGCAGAGATCTTTGGTGGAATGATCTCGGGAACGTAGTTCGGATTCCACTTGCCGGTTGTCCAAGCGTGATGCAATCTCGCTAGTG
>CAUJKA010000205.1 GCA_963204965.1 Planctomycetota bacterium
AAGTTCGATGGCGATGGACACCATCTACGCTGAAGGACAGCGTCGTTATGTGGAAAGCCTGAGCTCTTACGCTCGGCAATTTGTTGGCCAAATGGCTAAGCCGCGCGTCGAGAAGATCGAAGGTCTAGCTCCTGCGATTGCCATCGAACAGAAGAGCGTTGCTCACAATCCGCGTAGTACCGTGGGCACTGTCACTGAAATCTATGACTACTTCCGCGTGTTGATGGCTCGCTTGGCTCAGCCTCATTGTCCGACCTGCGACATTCCTGTTGCCAATCAATCGGCCGACGATATCACCAATCATATCCTCGCTCTTGAAGATGGATCTCGACTGGTTTTGACCGCGCCGCTGAAGTGGCAAGCGACGCAGGACCCGGACTTGATCTGGGCTGACTTGCGAACAAGTGGCTTGGTGCGAGTCCGCGTCAACGGCAAGACATACTCGCTGGATGAACCACCAACGCTTTCACCAACGGTCAGTTACGAACTTGAAGCTGTCGTGGATCGAATTGTGGTGTCCGCGCAAAATCGCTCACGGATTGCAGAGAGCGTCGAGCTGGCCCTGTCGTTGGGCTCGGGTAACATGAACGCTTTGGAGCCACGCGACGATATCGACGAAGTCCACTGGACCTCGACACGACACAGCCAACACCTGGCTTGTCGCAAATGCGGTTACAGCATGTCGACTTTGACGCCTCACTCGTTCTCGTTCAACTCGCCTTTGGGTTGGTGCCCAGATTGCGAAGGCTTGGGAACTCAATCTGGAACTAGTCCGGCGTTGTTGTTGGACTCGCATAAGTCACTTCGCGGTGGCGCGATCCGTATGTGGCCAGCGATTGCCATTGATGAACCCGAGAAGAGCAAGAAGGCCGTTAGTGCAGAAAAGAAGCGAGCTAAAGCTGAGTCGACGAAAGCTGAGACGACCAAGAAAGAAACTGCCAAGCTTGAAAAGGCCAAGAGCGAATCGACCAACGATCTTAGCGGAGCAGAACTGACCGGTAGCGAATTGGCCGGAGGTGATCTGGCTGGACCAATGCTGGAAGCGATGTGCAAGGCGATGTCGCTGCCGATGGATGTGATGGTCGAGCAATTGACCAGCGGCCAACGTCGAATGATTCTTTATGGTACAGGCGATCGCTGGTTCGAAGTCGAAACGGCCAAGGGTGTGAAGTTCGAATTCCAGTGGAAAGGCTTGATGCCAGCGCTGGAGCAGGCCGCGCGACTCAGTCCGACACTTCGTAACAAACTTGGACCTTTCATCGCCGAAGTACCGTGTTCGGCCTGCGATGGTTCGCGGCTCAATCTTGATGCCTCGGCGGCTCGCTTCCGTGACTTGACGGTTGGCGATTTCACACAAGGCACGCTCAAGTGGTTGCACAATCAATTGACTACGTGGAAGCTCACCAGTCGTGAGCAAGAGATCGCTGGCGAACTTATCCGCGAGATCAAGGCTCGTACTGAATTCCTTTTGGATGTCGGTTTGGACTACCTCAGTTTAGCTCGTCCCGCGAACACGCTTAGCGGTGGTGAATCGCAGCGGATTCGATTGTCCAGTCAACTTGGCAGCGGATTGTGCGGCGTACTTTACGTGCTGGACGAACCAACCATCGGCTTACACCCGCGCGACAACCAACGCTTGATCACAGCGTTGCACAAGCTGCGCGACCTTGGCAATACTCTGATTGTCGTCGAACATGATCGTGAAGTAATTGAGCAGTGTGATAAGCTGGTTGACTTTGGCCCGGCCGCGGGGCGTTTTGGCGGTGAAGTCATCGCCAGTGGTACGCCTCAAGAAGTCGCCGATCACAAGGACAGTCCGACCGGTGCGTTCCTTAGCGATAAGCAAAAGATTCCGACTCCTAAGAACCGCCGACAAGCGGACTTTGGCAAGATCGAATTGATCGGTGCGCGAGCTCACAACTTACAGAACGTAAGCGTCAACTTTCCGTTGGGTAAGATGGTGGCGATCACCGGTCCTAGCGGTAGCGGTAAGAGCACTCTGATTAATGATGTACTTTATCCAGCTTTGACAAAACGATTGGCGAAGCAATCGTCGAAGAAGAGCTTGTATGAGTCGATCGATGGCGTTGGACTGATTGATAAGGTCATTCGCGTTGACCAAAGTCCACTGGGTTCCAACCCCAGCTCAACACCGGCAACGTACACAGGAGTCTTCGACCACATTCGTCAGCTTTACTCGCAATTACCGACTTCGCGAGCGCTCGGTTATACGGCTAGACAGTTTTCGTTCAACGTTCCCGGAGGACGCTGCGAGAAGTGTGAAGGACACGGTCAGCTTTGTATCGAGATGCACTTCTTGCCCGATGTTTGGGTGCAATGCGACTCATGTCACGGCAAACGCTTCACGGAAGACACGCTGTCGGTCGAGTATCATGGCTTCACGATCCATGATGTTTTGGAGATGCAGATCGGGCAAGCTTTGGATGTCTTCAGCAACATTCCTAAGATTCGCAAGCCGTTGCAAACGCTGGTCGATGTTGGATTGGACTACATTTCGCTGGGGCAAAGCGCTCCGACGCTCTCCGGCGGTGAAGCTCAGCGGGTTAAGCTGGCGGCTGAACTCTGCCGACCCGACACGGGCAAGACCTTCTATCTGTTGGACGAACCGACCACGGGGCTCCACTTCAGCGACATCATCAAGTTGTTGGAAGTCATGCAGCGATTGGTTGATCTCGGAAACACGGTGGTCGTCATCGAGCACAACTTGGACATCATCAAGGCGGCCGATTGGGTCATCGATCTCGGTCCGGAAGCTGGAAGTGAAGGCGGGCAGATCGTATTCGAAGGTACTCCTGAAGGCTTGGTCGCCTTTGCCGCTGCCGCAACCAAGAAGTCGCGAAGTAAGACCGCTAAGCCGCAACTGCGAAGCTACACGGGTGAAGCATTGATTCCGATGATGAGCGATGCTGAGTACATCGAGCGCGAGGCTTGGGACGTTAGCAGCTTGGATGCTGAACAAGAGGGCGATCTGTCACTCGACCAAATCGGCAAAGACACGTTGTTGCCTTGGCAGTCGGACGGTCGTCGATGGCACTGCTCCGACAGCGTCGATCGCGCTGGGCAACCGATTCGCTGGGATCGGCAGATCTTGGTGAAGCTGACCGACCATCTGGAGTCGATCGAAGGTCTGGCGCCGATCAGTTGGGATAATCGAAGTATTGTCGAAGTGACTGGTACTGTGAAAAGCCGAGGCTGGTTCATGCACGCGATTACGGCTGAGACTTGGCTATTGAAGCTCAAGTTCCGCGTACCGCGTCGTTCATTTAGCAAGGCCGAACTGGAAGCAGTTGTGTCCTTGCCAACGCTTAATCAAATGGAAGATGTCGAAGCATACGGCAATGAACCGCGAGTCCGCGCGAAGGCCGCAGGAACGTGGATGGAACTGGAGCTTCGGCCATTCACACTGGAAGAGATCGATACAGACCGGTTTTGGGCATGGTTGACTCAAGCGGCCAATTCGTTCCTGGGCAAGACAACTGAAAATGATGCAAAAGCTGGAGACAGCACCAACCCCAAGGATGTGACGCCTTGGAAGATTCTCAAGCAGCGATGGCATTCACTGCGCAAGGGATTCCCACCCGGCAAGAACATTGTTTGGCCGCCTGAAACGCTTAGCGTCTTCATTCAATCGGTACACCAAACGGGCGTTGAAGGTCGTTGGCGCTGGGATGAACCCACAGCGGCGCGGTACTTCTTGCCTGGACAAACTGAACCTTGGATTGTTCTACATACGAAGCGGCCCGAGGGACTGATCGCTGTGTTGAATGGACCTCGCGGATTTGATGCTGGAGCAATCAAAGATGCTTTGCCGATGAAGATGCAAGTGACTTCGCGAGGCAACGATCAAGAGCAGATCCAGATTGCTTTCACCGAGTTACAGCAGCCCAGAGACACGAACGTGAAGAAGATCTTGGCTCTACATTGTCGCCATGTGAGCCAGCAACAACCCGCCGGCAGTTAGACGGAAGGCCTTGAATGCATAGCGCACTTTGGTTGCTGTTGAAGTTGGACTTTAGCGGTTCGCTTCGCAGTTTGAGCGTCGTGCTACGAAGTCCCAAGCGGTTGGGCTTGTTGCTGTTGATGTTTGGTTTGTTGGGCACCATGTTATGGGCTCGATCAACTCAATCGGATCAATTAGGTGCGAATCGTTTTGGCTCGGGAATGTCTTTCTGGGCGTTCATTTACCTAGCCGCATCGTGGTTAGCATCTAGCGCGGATCGTGGATTAGTGATGCGACCCGCCGAGATTCACTTCTTATTCGGCGGGCCATTTCGAAGCCGCGATATCATCTCGTTGCATTTGGTTCGACTGTGCGTGCGCTCGCTATTGAGCGCAGCGGTGTTGTCGATGGTTGGCTTGGTTTACATGCCCAGCTTTGCATGTGGACTGGTCGGGCTGTGGATTCTATTAGCCGTTTCACTTCTGGTTGGAATGAATGTGAGTCTGATGGCGCGATCCGTTCACGGAACGTTTCCCAAAGTTGTTCGTCGGTTGCTCACGTTGAGCGTCATTGCAATCACGTTGGCGATGATCGCTCAATCCGTGCAGTTGTTGGGGCAACGAGGCGAATCACCGCAGATTTCGTCGATCGCTGCAGCAGCGCCTGAGACGGCTGTTGGGCAGATCGTTTTGCCTCCGTTGGACTGGATGTTTCGTCCCATGACTCGCAGCGACTTCCTTGGTGAATGCCTGCCGTTAATGCCGGCGAGGTTGGTCATTGTGGCTCTCTTGATCGGATCGATCTACCTTTTGGGAAGCGACTTCAGCGAGACTTCAGCAATGCGAACGGATCAAGCTCTGGCGCGAAGGCAGTCAGCTTTGCGTAGCGGTTCGGCTGCGGGAACAAGTTCTTTGGCGCGACGGTTTTCTATTCCTCTTCCGCGAATACACCTTGGTGGAATCACTGCGATCGGATGGTGGCAAGCTCTTCATCTAGTGCGCATTCTGCCTCGATATCTGGCGTTCACGATTGTGATTCTGGGGCTGATGGTTGTTCTGCCATCGATGGTTGATTCATCAACGCTCAGCGGTCAAACGGGAGTGCTTTGGTTGACGGGTTTGACGTTGTACGGCGACTTCTTACTGTTGCTTCAATTGCCAGTCGGCTTTATGGGGCCACCTGCGCAACGCGAGATGTTGAAGACACTGCCGATTGCAAATTGGCGCATCGTGCTTGGGCAATTGGCGGGGCCCTTCATTCCTGTCGTTGTAATTCACTGCCTGACCACGGCCATGTTTGTCTTCCTGTTTCCAATCCCCTGGCCTTTCCTATTGTGCACGGCCATCGCGTTGATTCCCGCAGCATGGGTTATCGTTGCCAACATCAATCTGTTAGGCATCTGGGGAATTATCCAACCGCGAGCGCTTCAGCAACGTGACGTATTGGCAGCCGGTCGTGCCATGATCAGCGTGTGGCTCTTTGCACTGTTGATAATTCCGGCCGCAATTGCCGCTGGTCTAACTGGGGCAATATGCGAGATCGTTTTAGGCTCACAGCTTCCTCCGAAATGCGGCTTAATCCTTGGTTGTGGCATCGGTTGTGGGCTGGCTTCGACAATCTATATTGCCTTGATCGCTCGAGCGTTTTCACTCTGGCAGCCCTCGACAGCTCAACGCGGCGACGATGAAGTCGAACACGACGGGTAGGTCATCACTTAGGTCTCGGAGTACAGTGGGAAAATGGTAAGAAGATGTGGGGTAAGAATATTTTGGGGCGATTTAGTGTGTTGTTCGCTGTTTTCTCGTGCTCAGCGACTTCAGCGTAGCAATAAGTTTGGAGGGTACGTTAATTGAACTCTCCCGCGCGCTGTAGCAGATCGTTTAGAGATTAGACAATTTCGCGGGAGAGTCGCGTGGCGAGTAGTGCGAGCCATAAGCGGTGGGGGCGAAAATGGCCCTGCAGTATTGAACGCTCATCATCATCGTCGTTGCAGCGAATTCACTACTCGCCCGATATTGCGAGTCAAACTTGAATCTCAAGAACGTTTGGCAAAAGAATGAGGGCAGAAGAATAGATCAGAGGGTCAGTTCTTATGCTTCGCTAAGGAGCAATGTTCAAGAAGTACTGTGTTCTTTATTGCGATCTTCGCGTCTTCGCGTGAGCTTCTGGTTTTTAGGCGGTTGTACTATTGCGAGATGGCATCTTCTTACCAGCATTTTCTTGGCAAAATTGATCCTCGTCATTCCTATCCCTCCCAGGAAACAGCCAAACGGCTTTAGCAGCGCGCTTGCCTTGGAGAGTACGTTGATTGAACTCTCCCGCGCGCTGTAGCAGACCGTTTAGAGATTAGACAATTTCGCGGGAGAGTCGCGTGGCGAGTAGTGCGAGCCATAAGCGGTGAGGGCGAAAATGGCCCTGCAGTATTGCACGCTCATCATCATCATCGTTGCAGCGAATTCACTACTCGCCCCAGGTCGCGAGTCGAAATTGAATCTCAAGAACGTTTGGCAAAAGAATGGATTAGGGTCAGTTCTTATGCCCCGCTAAGGAGCAACGTTCAAGAAGTACTTCGTTCTTCTTCGCGATCTTCGCGTGAGCCCCTGTTTTTTGAGACTGTTGAACGATGGCGAATCTATATCTTCTTACCGACATCTTCTTACCAAGCTCGATCATTTCAAGGCGCTCTTCCGCGTGACGCAACAATGAAAAAACCCGAGTCGTTTGGGCTCGGGGTTTGAAGATTTTCAGTTTCAAGCTGTTCGGCTTTGCAGGGCAGCAGGAACTACCAAGCGAAGTGAGCGAACGCCTTGTTAGCATCAGCCATACGGTGAGTATTTTCGCGGCGAGCCATGGCAACGCCTTCCTTGCGGTAGGCTGCCATTACTTCTTCTGCCAGCTTCTGGGAAGTTGGTCGGCCCTTCTTCTCGCGAACTGCCAAGAGCAACCAGCGAATGGCCAACGATTGCTGACGATTGCGATTGACTTGCATTGGAACTTGGTAAGAAGCACCACCAACCCGCTTCGAGCGAACTTCGATGTATGGCTTCAAATTTTCTAGAGCCGATTCAAAGACTTCGATGGATGGTCGGTCGGTAACCTTCTCAGCGATGATGTCCAAAGCGTCGTAGAACACGCCCATGGCGGTCGACTTTTTGCCGTCATACATTAGGCAGTTGATGAACTTGCCTGCCAACAGCGATTGGAACTTTGGATCCGGACGAAGGATTTCGCGACTTGCGGTAATTTTGCCCATGACTGGAATAGCTTGGTAAAAAAACGATCTGATGTGGACGAGATTTTCAAACAAAGGTGTCCGCGAATTACGTCCGCAGCACCTCAAGGCCTGACTATGGACGCTTGGCGCCGTAGCGGCTGCGGGATTGCTTACGACCGTTGACACCCAATGTATCGCGGCATCCGCGGATAACTTGGTATCGAACCCCTGGAAGGTCACGAACCCGACCACCACGAATCAAAACGATCGAGTGTTCTTGGAGATTGTGGCCTTCACCTGGAATATACACGGTGACTTCTTTGCCGTTGGACAAGCGAACCCGAGTGATCTTACGAAGCGCCGAGTTGGGCTTCTTAGGAGTCATGGTACGAACTTGCAAGCAGACGCCCTGCTTTTGCGGGCACTTTTCAAGCACAACGGACTTGGTGGTCTTGCGTTGTACAATTCGGTTTTTCTTAACCAGCTGGTTAATTGTTGGCATTGCTTAAGAACCTACGGCTTTTAAAACAAAACATGATTTGGCTACAGTACCAGAGGTGGGAGTCGAACCCACACGTCCTTTCGGACACAGGATTTTGAATCCAGCGCGTCTGCCATTCCGCCACTCTGGCATTCCGATACCTACGCGGACCGGCAAACGCCGATTCGGGAGGGAAAATTTACAATATCCTACCCCAATCTCACAAGCCCCAATTGGGTATCGGGCGAAGTTATTCTCGACCTGAAGTAATATTGTATCCCCCACTGTGGCTATTGGGTCACCTTGAGTTGCCAAGATTGACGGATTTGGTCCGAAAACTGCACTATTGATGTCTCACTAACAAATGATGTCAGACTGGCGAAATTGGCCAGTTGTGGTCCAAACACTCTCACCAAACGATCGGAGAAGCTCAGCAATGTACTTCTTTGACCCTATGTTCTTTCTGATCATCGCTCCAGCTCTACTGCTGGCGTTGGTCGCTCAATACATGGTTAAGTCTGCCTATTCGCAGATGAGCCAGGTTCCCGCGCGAATGACGGGCTACGAAGCCGCTCGCCGAATCCTTGACGCTTATCGATTGCACGATGTTGAGATTGAGCAGGTACCAGGCGAACTCTCCGACCACTACGATCCTTCGGCCAAAGTCCTGAGGCTGAGCCCTGGAGTTTATGGCGGCAACAGCATGGCATCCGTGGGCATTGCCGCTCACGAAGTCGGCCACGCTATTCAGGACGCCAAGCGGTACGCACCTTTGGTTATCCGCAACTTAGCCGTTCCGGCAGCCAGCTTCGGCAGCGGAATAGGGACAATATTGCTCATGATCGGCTTCGGAATGATGGGGGCAGCTCCGGTTTTCGGCAAATACATCGCTATCGCTGGTATGGTTGGTTTTGGTGCGACCGTGTTTTTCCAACTGATTAACTTACCGGTAGAATTCGACGCCAGCGCGCGAGCAAAAACGGAACTAGTGAACCTTGGCATCATTTCTGGCCCCGAGCTTCCCTATGTGAGCAAGGTGTTGAACGCAGCCGCCTTGACTTACGTTGCCGCAACGTTGCAGGCAGTTCTGACATTGGCGTACTACGTCTTCAGGTTCATGCAGGCGACTTCAAGCCGGAACAATTAGTTCGGGAGAGCCAGTTAAACGTAGAGCGTAAAATGTAGTGGGATTAGCCAGAATTACCACGCAAGAGTTCCTGTGCTGTAGGAATTCTGGCGAATCCCACTACGGGATCTTTCTGGTATCTCACCACAGCTTGTTGAGTTACAATAGTCGGTCTACACGAAAACTATCCACCGAGCTATCTTCGACTCAAGTTGTCTCATGAACGATCAGGAAACAGAGGCTGGTGCGCCGCGAAAGCCACACCAGCGAGTGTACGCAGTGATTCCGACGCTGCTCACCCTAGGAAACGCAGTCTGCGGCTTTGGATCCATCACCTTTGCGGCTAAAGTTGGGCCAGAGCAAGTCGTGCAAGGTGCCTTGGGCTCGGGAGCCAAGACGGCTGGGGAACTTCTGTTTGTTTCCGCAGGCTTAATCTTCTTGGCGATGGTCTTCGATGCACTCGATGGTAGTGTGGCTCGACTGACCAAACAGTCCAGCGACTTCGGCGCTCAGCTAGACAGCCTTTGTGATGTTGTCAGCTTTGGAGTCGCACCAGCTTTCTTGATGCTCAAGTTAATGCACCCGTCGCACAAGATGATGGAGAGCATTGCCTCATTGCCGTTGGAGTATCCGCCGCGTTTGCTTTGGACGATTGCCGTTCTGTTCATGACTTGCGCGATTCTTCGACTAGCCCGCTTCAACAATGAAACCGATGAGAACGATTCGCATGCCGACTTCAAAGGCTTGCCGTCACCGGCGGCTGCCGGAGTGATCGCTGCGTTTCCAATCGGCTTACAAGGGCTTAAGGATGTAGCTGGCGAAGATGCTGTGACTGGTACTCAGCAGATGTCCAGCAGTTTTCTTTCGACGCTAGCGATCTTGCTTCCATTGATCACGCTTTCTGTCGCCATCTTAATGGTCTCACGCATTCGCTACCCGCACGTGATCAATCAATTCTTGCGAGGCACTGGAAGCCGCAAGAAGGTCCTCAAGATTATTTTCACCGTCTTGATAGTCTTCCTATTTCGAGAGATGGCGTTACCGATCATCTTTTGTTACTTTGCCTTTGCGGCTCCCACTCGCGTAGTTTGGTTGATGGTGTGGGCCAAGTTCAGTGGCAAATCCTTCGCAACTTTTCGCAAGTAAACGAACCTCCCAAGGAGTCCGCTATGCTGTCCAATCGAAGAATTTTTCTACAGATGCTTTCTGGTGGAATTGCTGTGGCGCTACCGGGTTGGTCGTTAGCTAAGTCCGGATTGTGGACTCCCAACGATGAAGAGTTGCCGTTAACACCAGCTCAGACTGAAGGTCCTTTCTATCCCGAGACCACAATCGAGAAGCAGCTCTTCAACGATACCGATCTAGCTCAGAAAATTGCTGGTCACGAAATTGCGAAAGGCCAAGGCATTGTCGTTAGTGGTGTCGTGAAGGATCGCAAAGGTCGCCCACTTGCAGGATCGGTCGTCGAAGCTTGGCAGGCCTGTGCGGCGGGACGATATAATCACAGCAAGGATAATAACGTAACTGCATTGTTGGATAACAACTTCCAGTTTTGGGGGCGAGCAATCACCGGCGAAGATGGCAAGTACTCGTTCAATACGATTGTCCCTGGGCTTTACCCTGGTCGCATGGGAAGGCACATCCACTTCCGCATCGACACCAAAGAGTTCAAGCGACTGACAACTCAGTGCTACTTCTCCGAGTATCCTGAGGACAATGCCAAGGATGGAATCTACAAACAGCTGAACCCGAAGGACCGAGATCTTGTCACTGTTCAAGTCGACAAACCAGCAGGAAAGCCATGGTCAGGCAGCTTTAATATTGTGGTTGGCTGATAACCATCGCACTACAAACGCTGTTTGGGAACGGTGCAGCCGGACTTTTAACCTGAGCCTGAGGCTTGACGCATCATGTGGTTTTAGTGCCACTGTGATTGCAGCGCTCGCACTTCGCGGCCTGCGCTGTTACCTTTGCGAATAAAGACTATTGGAATGCCAAGCCCTCCACGAATATCCCGAAGCGAATGGGAGATTCTTTTGATTCTGGCGGCAATCCAGTTCACCAACATTCTCGACTTTGTAATTGTGATGCCGCTTGCACCAAGCCTGAAAGCGGACCTGGGAATCGACTCAAAGCAGTTTGGTTGGTTCGTCGCCTCGTATGGATTTGCCTCATTTGTCGGCACCGTCTTCGCAGCCAGGCTTTTGGATCGCTTCGGCAGAAAGCGAGCACTGTTGACTCTCTATTTTGGCTTTGCATTAAGCACGTTGTACTGCGGTGTCGCGCCAAACTTTACTGCCATTATCACTGCTAGAGCTGCGGCGGGTCTTTTTGGTGGAGTGCTGGGAGCGGCGGTGATGGCGGTTGTGGGAGATGTCTTCGCGGATGCTCGTCGCGGTACCGCAATGGGCGTCATCATGTCGTCTTTTGCCATCGCTTCCATTGCGGGAGTGCCTCTTGGGTTGATGCTTGCCGAGCGTTGGAACACGCAAGCGCCGTTCACGATTTTGGCTCTCTTGTCGATGGTTGTCTGGGCCATGGCGGCCTTCTTCTTGCCGCAACTGAAAGATCACATCGTCAAGGATCGGCGTTCTCCATCGATGATGGAGCTGATCTTTGTGCCAAGTCACCTCAAGGCATTTGTGTTCACAACGGCCTTAGTCTTTGGAAGTTTCATGGTTGTTCCTTTTCTTGCCGATGCGATGGTAGCCAATGCAGGAATGCAGAAGGAGAACGTCAAGTACATCTACATGGCGGCCGGTTTGGCTACCTTTGTAAGCACAATCATCATCGGCAGACTTTCGGATCGCTACAGCAAACGGTTGATGTATAGCGTGATTGCCGGGATCGCAGTTGTGATGTCCATCGTGGTCACCAATTTGCCAGAGGTTTCCCTGGCCAGTGCACTATTGGCTTGCACTGGTTTCATGGTCTTTACGTCCGGGAGAATGGTCCCAGGCCAAGCACTGATAACAGGTTGTGCCCTGCCTGCGGTCCGCGGAGGCTTCCTCAGTTTGAACACTGCGGTTCAATCCGCTGCGATGGGCGCCGCCAGCGTTTTATCCGGCTCCTTAATCAGTAACGATGCATCCGGCAAGTTAGTTGGCTATTCAACAGTTGGCTTGATCGCTGCGGGATGCGCACTCTTGAGTATCATCCTCGCAAACCAATTGAAGGCCGTAGATTCGACTCCTGTCGCAGTTCCTCCAAGAGTTCCCGGTGAAATCGCAGTCGAGGGTGATGCGATTCTGTAGGATGACTGCACAGATCTCAGCTTCTATTTGGCCGGATTCATTACGATTGGTGCTCATTTGCTTCAGTTAAATCGCGACAGCAATCCTTGGTGGCCTTCCTCGAAAAGTCACGAATGTTAACTTTAGTGACACGAGAGCGACCAAAGGACGAGTCTTTTCAGCTCTTTCTGACTAGTTCGCTAAAACAACTGCTAAAAAAGTCATTCAGATCCGACACGCCTGAGAAACAAAGATAGAGTAATGAAAACCGTTCGTGGCTATCGTCAGATGACATTCGAGTCTCTCTCGTCACGCACATGTTTTTCGTTCGGCGATCTGGACAGTGCATTTGGTGATGAGGGAAAGATCGACTTTGCCCAGGAGGATAGTAGCAGGCGCTACAATCTCTTGCTGGAGTCATTCGAAGTTGACGATGGATACCTGCAACTAGTCAGTTCGTACAATCAGTTTGAAAGTGCAATCGCAATTTCAAAGGTCAAGTTGGATGGCTCGCGTGACCAAGGTTTTGGAGTAGGCGGAGTCATCTATGTACCAATTCCAAAGTTAGCAGTTAGCGCAAGAACGGCGGTGCGCTTAATCGACGGGACGTGTTTGGTTCTTGTTGATCCTGGCAAAAGCCGTGAAACAACAGAACATGGACTATTGGCGTTAAAGGCCGATGGAACGATTCAAAGAGCCTTTGGTACAGACGGAGTCCTCTGGCTTCCCAATTCACTAGGTAATTCGCCAACGTTCTTTGCTGCGGCAGATGGCGGTTTCTATCTGCATCAGTTTAGTGTTTCGATGCAAACTGCAGTGCTATCCAAATTCGACGCGAACGGCAAATTGGATACAAGTTTTGGAAATGGCGGTCGACAGTCGGTTTCGGAGAGGATAGGAAGCAGAGTTCTACTGGACGTTGATTCTGAAGGTCGACTAGTGCTGTCTAGCGCACAAGCTATTGACAAGTCTCGACATGCCCAATTTCGTTTGTTGAGTAATGGACAAGTCGACACAAGCTTTGGGATTAATGGGTTAATTCTTAGCGAGTCGGATGCAGTCTTCAATTCGGTAATTACAGCTATACCGGGAAAGCAGAGCTTTTTAAGCTATCGCACGGAAATCGATGAACTGGGTACCACGATGGTTCACGTGCGAAAAATAACAGTCGACGAAAAGCCAGATTTAGATTTCGGTCAGGATGGGGCAACGAACTTTGAGCTGGCTGAAGCAGTTGCGGATAAGCATATTGTGTTGCGAGCTGTTGCATCTAGTGATGGAGATCTGTATCTCGTGGCGGAGCAGAGTCCTGCATATGAAAAATTCCATCTTTGGCTTGCTAAGCTAAACTCGAATGGACAGCTTGATCCGTCGTACGGGCAAAACGGAATTGCCCTCCATGTTTTAGAAAGGAGTTTTCAGTGGACGGATTTAGACATCACGAAATCTGGTGGACTACTTCTAGCTGGCGAAACTTGGAGAGAATTTGATCGAGTTAATCTGATGTTCCTTCCCAATGGACTTCGCGATCCGAACTTCGGGGATCACGGACTCTCAATCGAGAACTACAGTCGGGTTGCGTTACAGTCTCAACGAGTGGAGTTGCTGTCACAATCAGGTGCGAATATTGGTGTCCTAGCTGGTTGGGATCCAAGTTCGATTGAGACGGACTTCTTGGTTGGTCAAAGTCTACAATTCGATTCTAGTGGGAATCCAATTTCGAGTTTTCAATTCCGAATGGGTAAATTGGGAGCTCGCATTCTACCGAATGGCCAAGGGGGTTGGTACCAAGTTGTGGAGTACGATACAGGCATGGGACAACTTGAGATTCGGATTAAGAAGTTCTTTGCTGATGGAAACGCAGACAAGAGTTTCGCAAATCGAGGGAATTTGGTCTTGAGTTATCCTCCATTAACTCAATGGATCGCATCCTCGACTTCAGATGGCACCATTTGGCTGTTAGGATCGCTGAAAAGCTCCACTGGGAAGGTTGAACCTCAAGCGACGATTCGCAAGATTACCGCTGATGGTCAGATTGATAACACTTTTGGAAATCAAGGCGTGTTGACCGTTCTTGCGTCGTCCTACATCCAAGGAATTATTGGTAATCGCTCTGATCAAATTGTTGTCCTAGCCATGAAGCCTGAGAAGACAACACCGAGCCAATACCCTGAATTTCAAGCTTTCAACCGTTTCGGTCAGCCAATCACCAAATTTGGACAACTAGGCGTATCGACACTCTCGATTGACAACTTCCACTACGTCGATTCGATATTCGATGAGTTTCAGCGATCCTTAGTAGTGTATCGAAGCGCGGAAGGATACAAGCTAATCAGACTGACTGTAGAAGGTAAGCTGGACCCGTCCTTCGGAGAAAATGGATCGGTTGGCCTGCCCTTCACAGGTGACGATTGGAAGCGAAAGGTCAAGGTTGTCTCTCATGAGGGTGTCATTGCAGTTTGGGGAACCCAAGCGATGGAGAATGGCTCTGTAGCGAGGATATCGGCTTTTGACTATCTAGGTCGCAAGCTATCTCTCGGACCCAAGGACTACCGCGACTATGCGTTTAACGCCACAAATGCAGAATTGCGTGACGTTATCTTTGCAAACGATGGTGATCTAATCGCTAGTAGCGTGGAATTTGATGGCGTGGATCAACGCGGTTATGTTTTTCGCATTCAGGGCGCGGAACCAATTGGTCTGCACAACTGGCGAGCACCGCTGGACGTAACAGGCAATGAGATTATTTCGCCAACTGATGCGTTGCAGATCATTAACTTCCTAAACTCGCGAGATCCAGGCGATAGCTTGCCAGATTCAAGACAGTTTCTAATGGATGTCAACTATGACTTCAGGGTCACGCCTTCAGATGCTCTCTTGATAATCAACTTTCTGAACTCGCGATTCAATAGCGAAGGTGAATCGGATGCGGCGATGGTACAGATGTATGTACTGGACATTGAGGAGCTAGCTGCTAAAAAGCTCAAGAGAGCTTGATGCCACGGCAAGCTGGAATCGCTACGGCGACGTGTAACTCGGTTCGCTTAATATCCAGCCTCATGCAAAGCTAATCTTGAGCCCCATTTCTTTCATCTGCAATAGGGCCTCGGCGTTCCCTCTCGCATCATCAACTGGGTTGTGCGTGTGTTTTGTTTTACGAAGATGCTTAAAGTTGACGAACATGTCCTTCTGCATTCCTTTGTAGAGGGAGCCAAGGTTCGTCGAGCTGAAACCGAATGGATTCTCGCCGATGAAGTGGTGGAAATACCAGTTGATGAACTGCCAATCGAAGCCATTATTGTCTGATACAAAAAGCATGCGGCCCTTGCAGTTTTGCCTGAGCCATTCACGAAACTGCTCCATGACACTCTTTGGTTCGTCAAAACCCAAGCAGTCATCGCGAGTGAATCCGCTTACGGCCAACGCCTCGGGGACGTAGCCGTCAGAGATTGGCTTGAGCTTCCCGTAAAACGTACGGTTCAAATCGGGTTCAACAATGACGGCTCCAAAGCAAATCATCGAGTAATCACCCGGAATTGGGCCATCAGATTCGATATCAACCATGACGTACGGCACCACTAGGCTCCTTCGTTTCGAAATGATTGATGTGGGTAACCATCTTCAGTGTTTAGATGGGCTCGATACTAACGGGTGAATCCCATGTAGAAGCTGAAGGTCTGAGAGTCCTTATTGTTTTCGGAAGGTACTATCATGCGGTAATCAAAGGCAGTGAGGTGTGTTCCTTCGATAGGCACAGGGATGCGTTCCCCCTTCGCAGAGTTCACGGCGAACGATGTCGTATTGGTAGATTTTGCAAGAACTGTAGGTTGGGCGTTTAGTTCTGTTTTTGAAAGACGCCCAAGAGCAACGCCAGTGACTAGAAGAGCAACGCCTGCCAACACATGATAGATACGATTAAGCTTCACGGTCCTGAGTTCCTTGTCGCCAGTGTAAGATGCTGAAGGTGTTAACGGCTGCTCACAATCTACATCTATTGAATCTCAGGTGCAATCCAAGGCCTACAGCTACAACTTCACTACTGCTTCAATTCTCGCATGCTAGCAATCCGTGCGCGTTGAATGGGCTTTTAATGACACTACTCAAACTTGCTCCAATCCACCTCAAGCCTCGCTTCAAGTTTCGTTCGTTCTGGAAAATCGAGACGAAGTTGGTAGGGCATCGCCGTTGTTGAACTGCGATCAATAAAGGTGGAATCAGAAAACGTATCGTCGTAATAGAATAGTATCTGATTGGCAATTAACCAACGCATCGTGCTTGAGTAATCTCGTGGCTTGTCTTGACTATCGACCAGCTTTGTGGGTTCGTCCAGGTTGTCTTGATGAATCCAGTAGTAGTCGCCGCCAGCGTTATTCGGGTGATAGATCAATGCGCCGTAGCCATCGCCGCTCTCGACGTACAGCATGACGCTCGCTTGATAGAGGGCTTTATTCTTGGCGGAAAGGGTTGCAAACTCTGAGGCGGGCGAGCCCCAGATCGAGATCATCTGCTTGTCAGCGCGGTCGAGATCCTCAACTGCAACGCAAAAGGATTCGGAATACGACCACGCTCCATAATCTTGCAACAGTTGTCGGTGCTCGTCGGGCAGCGCAAACTTCAATCGCTGCTCAGCGGCCTTGATCTTCTCTCGCGGTACGGGACCGCTGGATTCAATCCACTCTGATGGACTCCCGTCGCGGTCCGCTTCTTTGTTCTCCAGCTTGACTAGCTCCTTAACGAACTTATCCATCCGAAGGCCCCACGATTCTTGAGATCGCAAATTGCGAATAACGGGCGTGAAGTCGACGAAGTGATGAATCGACGATCCGGAAGACTTCTGTTTGCCATCGAGATAGTGGTTCCAAGTTAAAGAACCCTCAATTTGAACTTCCTTGATATTGGCAGGTACTTTGATGAGCGGGCTGTCGAGCCACTTGTCGGTGCCCTTGAACTCAAATGTGGTTGTGAGTTCGCTCGACCAACGCACTTGGATCTGACCTTGGTAGTCCGAGCGGTCATGCAATCGGACCTGACAGAGTGATTCCGTTGTTTGCGCCATACCAACCTCCGAGAGTGCGAGCACCAACCAGCCAAGTCCGTACACGAAGCGTTTTTGAATGCTCACAGCAAACATTTCCTTTGGCGAATCAGGACTGTACTTTTGTCGAATAAGGTTCCATGCCGCGAAGCAGAGCAAACGAAACAGTGAAAGCTGGAAGTCTTGCGAATTCCTAGATCATTGAATTGCGACGCAAGAGGCCAAGCGGAGCGACGGAGAGGACTGTAACTGCCAGTTGCTATTCGATTCGAAAATCCTCAGTGAATCGAACTCCCCTTTCGGAGAGGATGGCGTCTACGGTTGTCTCGCGATGGCGAAGAAAGCCCGCGTAGATATCTAAAGGAGTGACCTTCAAACTCTGCGGGGACTTATTGGCAGCGGCCCACTGATAACAGTTACAAATAGCTTCTGTCGTCCTAAATTCTGTAGGAATGTCGATATGCCTAGGCGGGTCGATTCGCAACATTGCTCTTCTGATTTCAAAGATGGGCAGATCCAGCCCGATGAATATCTTGCCCGGGTCTGTGTAACTGTACTCGAGAAGAGCATACAGCAAGTGATGTGTTGCCGTGTAGTTATACCCCAGTTTTCGAGAGACCTGCCAGGTCCCCTTAAAAACGCTCTTGGCATCTTCCGAGAATCCAGAAGTTGGAGATAGACTTGGCTGAGCAACAAGCTTTGGGAAAAAGTTTTCCATTGAACACTCGAAATCAGTCTTCTGTTTCAATCATGAACGGCTCGCCGCTCTCAACGCCATACCGAATCCAGATACACGCGCCAGAATGAAACATCCGAGCTTCGTAGTCAACAAGATCCGAGGGCTCGGACAACAAGAATGTCCAAAACCGTTCGGCAATGAAGTCTTGAATCTCCGCGCTGGGGGCATCTTCAGAACTAAACATTAGCGATGTTCGGCAGTAGTGATCTATGCAGCCAAAGGGTACTGCAAGGTTGTCGTACGAATGAAGTACTGCGATAAAGGACTCTTGCAAGCAGGATTTTTCAGGTCGAAACTCGGCTGAATCTAGTTGAGCATTGAAAAGAAACATCAGCCTTCCCAAGACCCAAGGAGCATCGTCTCCGGGCTTCACTAGCGATCTTGTCGCCAGATTCGTTTTGGCGGCATAGGTGTCTAGCGAGTGCGAGAATGAAAACGATGTCCCGTTGAGCGACACGTTCGCGGGAACAAACGTAACATCTTCAAAACGAAGTGGACGCCCAGTAACGTCAAGCAATTCACCGTGTTTGATTTTGAGCTTGGGTTCAGTCATTTCTTAACCTCGCTTGCTATCACCTTAGATTAGAAGTCCCATGAGTGGCAAATACTCGGTGAGGCTATTGTGCAGCACCTTTGATTCGTGATCTATCGGCGAGTTGCCGTCGTAAAGAAAAAAGAGTTGGAAGAAGAATCGCTAAGGCTACCGGTGTGGCAACAACTATTGCAAGCGTTGAAAGCTCTACATCCAAATCTGGCCAATAGCTAACGGGATGCGAGGGAGGATCGATCAGACCAGGATAACGATAATATAAGTACGAGATCCAGCCTGCCAGTGACAGAACTACAGCGATGAGCATCACTCCCGCGATCAATCCAAGCCAAGTCGTCCATCGGACGCGCGGTCGACTATCTCTCCCGACAGATGCGGTTTTCGGTACGCTGTAGGGATTCGTTGGTTCGCTGAGTGGGCGATTCATGTCTATGGAACTAACTTCGGAGTCGCGGCAGCATGTTCCGCCAATTTGCGTTTAGCAAAGTCTTGGAGGGCTTCCCATTTGGCTTCTGAAATTGCCCAGCCCTTACGTTGAGCGTACCGTTCTTCGTTCGTTACATCTCCATCCTTGAGGTTTAACATAACCAGCTTGCCCCAATGCAGTTGAATCAACAACGCCTCGTCGTCGGGATCAAAGAAGATTTTTGCATCTTCGTTCCACCAGTAGCTGGAAGCGCTCTGTGCTATGTGGAGACTGTCATTTTCTAGCCCAAGAGAATCAGTACTGTGCACACGCACAAGTCTGCCTCGATTGCCGTAGACTACAACTGGAAGTTCGCCAACGTGATGCCATTCATCCATGGTCACCACATAGTTCCCCGAGTTTGCAACGTAGACACTAACGGGCGCATGGTTGTTAATCAAGAATCGCGACCAGACTTCCGTTCGAACGCCAGCGTCGATTTGGTGCAGCGTTCCGCGACAATGCCCCGGCTTGTTTGGCCAAGCGTCATGCGGTTCAATCCGCAACAAGTACTTTCCGTTCTCCGACGGGAACTCAAGCTTTGTGATTGGTCCCCATCTGTCTAGGCCGCAGAGACTTTGATTGCAAACTAAAGCAATTGTAAAGGCCGCGAGTAAAGTCAAAGGTTTTGCCATGGTATTATCCGAGGTTCAGATCATCGTTCAACATTCGGCGGTATAGGTCGTCCAGGAAATCATCTAGGTTAGGATGTACGATTTCGTGCTCGTGTGTTTCGTGATCGAACCAGAGAATCTGCTCGGCGCTTCCGGTCTTGAATCCGCCCAGGTCGAAGCACAAGTAGTCCCCGCCACCGTTGTCAAGAAACGGAATCCACGTTGGCCACCATGAGTCTTTTTTCCACTGGTCAAATTCTGCAACGTGATCCAGCGATTCTTTGGCTTCAATAATCTCAGGTAAAGTCATAAAAGTAAGATTGAAGAGTAGTGGCGTAAACTCGCGAGGTCGTTGGCCAGCGTGCCATTGATAGAGCAGCTTAAATGCATCCGAGAGCTGAACGTGCAGTCGCTCTTCAGCCTCGCTTATCTCGTTCTCTGCGGCCGGAGCCTGAAGCAGAGCGTGATAGTCTGGACGATGTGCCTCTAACCACTTTTCAATTTGCTCGAGTCTCTCGATTGTTTGCATCGTCTTTACCATTTCTCGCAGTAGGATGATGGTGATCGCAAAATGTGAGATCATCATATTCCACCCATGTGCTCTTCGCGTCCTTCGCGGCTAAATTCTTCGGTAGGTTAGCCCAATGCGTCCCCGATTGACGTTTACAGAGTTAGAACGCCCAATTTCAAGGCCGTTTGACCGGGATTGGCCGAGCAATTCTGTGCGATTGACGATATAATCAGGGATCGGCATCCTATCCCACCCACCATTGCCGACCGCTGGTTTTCCCACCTCAACATCCCTCCTTCGCTGGCTATCAAGTGACTAGGTTCGTTCTCCTACCACGTCAGATACTACTTTGGCTGATCGCTGCTTTCGCGACGCTGCCTTCGTGTCAAGCTTGGGCGATTGACCCCAACGATCCGCCACCACCAACTACGGCAACAGCTACAACAAATACGGCTAAAACAAGCACGGATAGCTCGACAACTTCCGCTGGTGCAAAGGCTACAAAATTCGAACTCGATATTCAGCCTTTGCTGACATCGCGAGGTTGTAACTCTGGGCCGTGTCATGGCAAGCAGCGTGGACAAAATGGGTTCGCTCTTTCGTTGCTCGGATTCGATGCGGAGATGGACTTTCGAGCGATCGTCCAAGAAGCACGTGGCCGACGTATCTTTCCGAATGCCCCAGAGCAAAGTCTGTTCGTTCAAAAGGCGACTGGTGAACTTCCGCATGGTGGCGGCATTCGCATCGAACCTGACAGCGCTGAGTATCGGCTGATTGTCGAGTGGATTCGATCGGGTCAACAGCGAGTCTCCGCCACGGACCCGGTGTTGACGCGGATTGCTATCTCGCCGCAACCGCATTCGATGGCACCTAGCGACCAAGAGCAATTGATGGTGACTGCGACTTACTCGGATGGGTCGACTCGCAACGTCACGAACTACTGTGCATTTCAATCCAACGAGCCTGCTGTATTGAACGTAAGCGGTAACGGATTGATGAAAGCGGGACAATTGCCCGGCGAAGCAACCGTGATGGCGCGTTATATGGGTCATATCGCTACGTGGAGTTCCGCGATTCCTCGCCCTGAGGCTGTCAGTGAATCGGTCTACGAGCAATTTTCGCAGCAGAACTTCATCGACAAGCTGGTCAGCCAACGATGGAGAGAGTTGAACTTAGCTCCGAGTGCGATTTGCAGCGATGAGAAATTCCTAAGGCGAGCGTACTTGGATATCATCGGGCGACTACCCACTGCTGACGAAGCCAAGCAGTTCATTCAAGCTGCCGACGCGGACAAGCGTGAGCGATTGGTCGATTCGTTGCTATCGCGTCCCGAATATGCAGACTTTTGGGCTAACAAATGGGCTGATCTCTTGAGGCCCAATCCGTATCGCGTGGGCATCAAAGCGACGCGAAGCTTAGATGGTTGGTTGCGAGAAGCGTTTCAACAAAACGTGCCGTACGATCAGTTCGTTCGCAAGTTGTTAACTGCCAAGGGAAGCACTTGGCAGAATGGCGCGGTCACGCTGTTTCGAGATCGTCGCGAACCGGACGAGATTGTCAGCATCACCAGCCAACTCTTTATGGGAGTACGATTGGATTGTGCTAAGTGCCATCAGCATCCTTTCGAAGTTTATGGTCAGGCTGATTTTTATGGTCTAGCTGCGTTCTTCGGTCGCGTTGGGCATAAAGGCGTAGGATTGTCGCCACCAATTTCTGGTGGTGAAGAGATCGTCTTTGTGAAGTCGTCCGGGCAAGTGCGTCATCCGCTGAGCGGTGATGTGTTGCCGCCACGAGCGCTCAAGTCTGAGGTCAAAGAGATCGCCGCTGAGGATGATCCGCGAGAAGCTTTGGTGGACTGGTTGGTAGCGCCCGAAAATCCATACTTCGCCCTGGTAGCCGTGAATCGCATTTGGGCGGATCTGTTTGGCATTGGATTGGTCGATCCCGTTGATGATTTGCGAGCCACCAATCCGCCCAGCAATCCGGCTTTGTTACAGGCCTTGGCGGATCACTTCCGACAAGTGGGCTTTGATCAAAAGAAGCTGCTCAAGACGATGGTCCTTTCACAGACATATGCCTTGCAGACTCGACCCAATTCAACCAACTACGCCGACAATCGCAACTACTCGCGTTACTACCGACAAAGACTTCGCGCCGAAGTGCTCATGGATGCGGTGTGTGATGTGACGGAAGTCGAGCACAACTTCAGTGGCTTGGCGAAGGGTACAAGATCGATGCAGTTGTGGACCAACCGCGTGGACTCGGAATTCTTGGACGCCTTCGGACGGCCCGACGCGAATCAAGATCCGCCTTGCGAACGCACCAAAGATTCGACGGTAACGCAGGCCCTGCATTTGATGAACTCCCCTGCCCTTCACGAAAAGATTACCAACGAGAATGGCCGATGTAATCGCTTAGCGAAAAGCGACTTAGACCCGAGTGCGATCATTGACGAACTGTACTTGGCGACCTTCTCTCGATTTCCGACTGGCGACGAGCGATCGATATTGCTTGCCGAGTTCGCTAAGCCTGAGACGAATCGAAAGACGGTGATAGAAGACGTGCTGTGGTCATTGATGAATTCACCCGAGTTCAGCTATAAGGATTGATCGATGTTTCGAAGACAATGGTTGCAGTTGGGAATCGGCGGACTTATCGGCGGTAGCTTTACTGAGTTGCTGAGACTGCGCGATCTGCATGCGGCTGAGCTTCCTAGCGGCAAGAAGCCCAGCAGTTGCATTCTGATTTGGATGGACGGCGGCCCAACGCACCTGGAGACATTCGATCTCAAGCCTGAGGCTCCTAGTGAGATTCGCGGCGAGTTCCAGCCGATAGAAACCAACGTCTCGGGAATTCGCATTTGCGAGTACATGCCCAAGCTGGCCCAGATCGCTGACAAGTATGCAATTGTTCGATCAGTCTGTCACAATCAAGGCAATCACGGGGCTGGCAATCACTACATGATGACGGGAGCTCCGCCACGCATTCCTGTGGGATGTGGTGCGTTTGTGAGCTTCCATCCGAGCATGGGATCTGTGGCGGCGAAAGAGCGACCGGCGCCACACGGACTTCCCGGATATTTTTCCATGCCCAGCATGTCGCGTTCAGGCGGTCCAAACTTCCTGGGTGCTAAGTATGCGCCGTTTGTGGTGAGCAATGATCCCAACAGCAAGAACTTTCGCGTTCGCGATGTGGAACTGCCTGGCGGTATTAACGACCTTCGCTTCCAGTCGCGTCGCGATCTACGACAACTGACCGATCGGCTGCCTCGTTTTGAAGATCCAGCCACTGCTGATCCAGTTAGCGCCGTGGATCAATACTATGAGCAAGGTTACGAACTGATAACGACTCCAGCGGCTCAGAAGGCGTTCGACATCGACTCGGAGCCCGATGCTCTACGAGAAGCTTACGGTCGCAACAGCTTTGGTCAACGAGCACTACTTGCACGACGCTTAGTCGAAGCGGGTGTGCCTTTCGTAACGATCAACGATGGAGGCTGGGACCATCATTCCAATCTCTTCGACGCGCTTCGTAAGCGTTTGCCAACGTGGGATCAAACGGTCGCAGCCTTGATTAGCGATCTCGACTCGCGCGGCCTGTTGGAAACGACGATGGTTATTGCGTTGGGTGAATTTGGAAGAACTCCGAAGATTAGTACATTGGCTGGCGAGACCAAGCCGGGTCGCGATCACTGGGCCAATGCGATGTCGATTCTTTTTGCTGGCGGTGGTACTCCTGGAGGCCAAGTGATCGGCGCGACGGATCGTCTCGGACATTCGGCCGTGCAACGCGTTCTTTCGCCCGAGAATTTTGTATCGACCGTCTATCACAAGATGGGCATCGATCCCGACAAAGTCTACTACACTCCCGCCGGTCGGCCCGCTCACCTTGTCAGCGATCCATCGCCCATTTCCGAACTGATGTAAACGGGTTCGAACCACAAGCGACACACCTTGAACAGCATGATTCGATTGAATGTAATGACGCTCGTGGCCCTTGCCGTTGTTTCTGTTTCGGTATGCGAAACTAAGTTGGCTTCGCCATTGCGCGCAGCCGATGGGCCAAAGGTTCAGCGCTCGCTTCCAGTGGGAGGCATGATCGGCAAGACGCATGAAGTGGTACTCACCGGAACATTTCCAACTTGGCCAGTGAAGACTTGGACTGATTCAACTGACCTGACAATTCAACCACTTGAAGCCTCGGGAAAACTTTCAATCGCAGTTTCGGCCGATGCTAAGCCTGGAGTCCGTTACTTCCGTGTCTACGATGCCAATGGAGCGTCAGGACTACTGCCGTTCATCGTCGACCAATGTGAAGATGCGATTGAGGCCGAGCCAAACGATCATTACAACAAAGCTCAGGCAGTCGAAAAATTGCCCATCTCCATCCATGGTTGCTTGGAAAAGAATGGCGATGTTGATACATACCAAGTCACTCTTGCCCAGGGGCAGACTCTAGTAGCTTCGCTGGATGGGCAGCGATACTTAAACTCACCTATGGATGCTGACTTACAAGTTCTAACCGCTCGCGGCGTTGTTCTTGCGCAACAGATGGACCATCATGGGCTGGACCCTGAACTGCATTTTACGGCTCCCAGCGATGGTGTTTACTTGATTCGAGTCCTGGCCTTTCCGGATACGCCGAACAGCACCATTGCTTTTGCTGGCGGCGAGAAGTTCGTCTACCGTTTGATGCTGACTCATTCGGCCTATCTTCAGCGCACCGTGCCAGCATGTCTGTCAAATCAACGCGAGAACGCTCTTCAGTTGTTCGGCGTGAATTTTGGCGGTGAAGGTAAGTCAGTGACCGTACCCGCTGTTACTGCGGCAGTCCAACACTCCAATTTGAGTCTTCCTGGCATGCAAGGTTTTCTGGATCTTCCCGTTACGGCCGGCGCGATCTTTTTAGACGCTGAGCCGAATTCTTCACAGCAGCCGCAATCGATTGGTGTGCCTTCCATCACTACCGGAATGATCGATACAGCCAAGGACCAAGATGCTTTTGTGTTTTCAAGTCCCGCAAGTAGACGATGGCGGATCGCGGTTGACGCTAAGTCGATTGGGTCGTCGTTGGACGCGGTGTTAACAGTTTCCAATAACGAAGGAAAGCAGTTGGCTACCAACGACGATGTCGGAGAAGATCGCGATCCGTCGCTGTCGTTTGTCGCACCAGCGGAAGGTAAGTTCACTGTTGCCGTGCACGATATGTATCGCGAAGGTGGACCAAAGCACTGGTATCGTTTGAGTATTGAGCCCGAGGCCGCTGATTATTCGATTTCAGTAGCAAGCGACGTGTTCATTGGTAAGGTGAATCAGCCGATCGAGATCACTGTAACCGTAGCTCGAACTCTGGATTACGCCGGTGAGATTACGATCGGACCGGAGAATGAGTTGATGCCGGGAGTCCGCCCACAGGTGCTTTCCAAAAAAGGTGACGATTCGGCAAAGTCAGTTAAGTTGACAATTCAGTCTAGCGCAGCCTACTCAGGGCCAATCCGCATCATCGGCACCAGTGACTTACCGCAAAAGCACTCTGCCAAGCCAGTCAAAGCCGCCAGCGATTGGTTGTGGCTTACGATTACTGAGTGATTGGGTAGGTCAAATTCCTGCCGGGTTTGACCACGTTTGATTTTGTGTCATGGTTGTCTTGCATAACGGTTGTCATTCGTTCGGAATGATTTTCTCACAGAGGCACCAAGTCGCGGAGATCGCTCAGCGTGCAATCAATAGGAACTGCGGACTCTATTGTGTTGGCAACTCAACTCTGGTTCTTTCCGGCAGATAAGAACCTACCAGACCGCGCCAAGTCGGCTTGAAGGTTTGGCCTTAGTGCTGGATACTCAAAGGATAGCCGACATCGAATACACCCGCCTCGCGCCATAAAGGACTACGCACTTGGAGACTTTTGCCAAAGCTATTGCTGCTGAACTAGAACTTCCGCTGAAACAAGTTTTGGCGGCGATTGAGCTGCTTGAGGCCGGAAATACGATCCCTTTTATTGCTAGGTATCGCAAGGAGGCTACGGGCGGCTTGGATGAAGTCGCATTGCGAGCCATCGAAGACGCCCTGGAAAAGGCCACCGCACTGGCGGCTCGCAAGACAACCGTTCTGAAAACGATCGACGAGCAAGGCCTGTTGACCGACGAATTGCGGCGACAGATTGAACAGTGTGGCGATCTTGCGACGCTGGAGATTCTGTACCTGCCTTATAAGCCCAAGCGTCGTACGCGGGCCACCGTGGCGCGCGAGCGTGGCCTACAACCGTTGGCCGATCTGCTGTTGGCGCAAAAGCCATTGGGACGAAGTAAACAAGATTCGCTCAAGGCTTTCATCGATCCTTCGAAAGAGGTCCCCGACGCGGCGGCGGCTTTGGCTGGAGCACTGGATATTGTCGCCGAGCAATGGTCGGAAGACGCCGCGACTCGCACTTGGCTGTCAGCTCAAGCCGTGTCGCAGGGGCAAGTCGTTTCGCAGGTCAAACGCGGTAAGAAGGAAGAGGCTAGCAAGTTCGAGCAATACATCGATCGCCATGAATCAATTAACAAGATCCCTGGACATCGACTGCTGGCAATGTTGCGTGGAGAAGCCGAAGGTGTGCTGAAGGTCGGAGTCGAATTGGATCAAGCTCAGGTGCTTCGCGACTTGCGACCCAAGTTGGTTCACAATCGATCCTTCGAATTCCATCAGGAGCTGAGCCAAGCTGTCGAGGACTGTTACACGCGATTATTGTTGCCCGCCACCGAATCCAGCGTCTTGGGCACGCTCAAGGATCGCGCGGACGAAGAGGCCATCGCTGTGTTTGGAAAGAACCTACGCGAGCTGTTGATGTCGCCTCCAGCGGGGCCACGCGTTACGATCGGTATCGACCCAGGCTTCCGCACCGGTTGTAAAGTCGCTGTGGTGGATGCGACGGGCAAGTTCTTAACGAATGCAACGATCTATCCCACGCCTCCAACATCGGACGCAGTCGGAGCCGCAAAAACGCTGTTAGACTTGATCCGCAAGCACAAGGTTGAGCTGATTGCAATTGGCAACGGTACCGCTTCGCGCGAAACTGACGCGTTTGTTGGACAACTGATTCGCGAGCAGAATTTACAAGTTACGAAGGTCATGGTCAGCGAGTCGGGTGCTTCGATCTATTCCGCCAGCGAGCTTGCTGGGAAAGAGTTTCCCGACTTGGATATCACCGTCCGCGGCGCCATCAGTATCGCTCGACGCTTGCAAGATCCACTGGCCGAACTGGTTAAGACCGATCCTAAGTCGATCGGCGTGGGCCAATATCAGCACGATGTGAATCAAACTCAGCTTCGCAAATGTTTGGATCGCGTCGTCGAGTCCTGCGTGAACCAGGTTGGCGTCGACCTGAATATGGCCAGCGCGCCGCTGTTGTCTCGCGTTGCTGGAATCGGACCAAAGTTAGCAGAGAGCATTGTCGAGTATCGCAATGCCAACGGTCGCTTTTCGAATCGTAAAGAATTGACGAAGGTTCCCAAGCTTGGCAAGAAAGTCTTTGAACAAGCGGCTGGGTTCTTGCGAATTCGAGGAGGCGATGAACCGCTGGATAACTCGGCCGTGCATCCAGAAAGCTATCCCGTTGTCGCTCGCATGGCTAAGAAGCTGGGTGCAGGCACAAGCAGCTTGGTGGGAAATGCAACACTGAGCCAAAAGTTGAGACCCGAAGAGTTCGTCGATCAACAGTTTGGTATGCCAACGGTCGTTGACATTATCTCCGAGCTTGCCAAACCCGGCCGCGATCCGCGAAGCGAGTTTCGTGTCGTCAAGTTCGACGATCAGATCAATAGCGTTGAAGATTTGCGCCCGGGACTTGTGCTTGAAGGCGTGGTCACTAACGTCACACACTTCGGCGCGTTTGTCGACATCGGCGTTCACCAAGATGGCCTAGTCCACATTTCACAGCTCTCCAATCAATTCGTCAAAGATCCCAACGACGTTGTTTCCGTCGGAGATCTGGTGAAAGTCAAAGTCCTGGAAGTCGAGCCTGAACGAAAGCGTATCTCGCTGACTTGTAAGTTGTAGGGGACAGCGCGCGGGAGAGTTCGGTCAACGTACCCTCCCAGGTGAGCTCGCTGCTAACCGCTAATTGCTAACTGCTAACTGCTAACTGCTAACTGCTAAAGAACGCCAGGGACTGACATGGCACACTAGGCAGTCGATGATTCTGCGGAGTCGTGGCTGTCGGGTTTGTCTTTAGAAACTTCTTCGACGGGTTCGCGAGGGGTAATGACGGTTCCTGGTTTGACGCGCAAGCCGGAAAGCGATGCGTCGATGATGCGGACGAGATCGGCTGAGTCCATGACTTCGATTTCGAGCAATCGTTGCGTAACAGCTTCTAGAGCTGGACGTCGCTCGAGCAGGATCGCGCGAGCTCGATGAGTCATATCGTCGATGATACGGCGAACCTCTTCGTCGATCTCACGAGCGGTCTGTTCGCTGTGATCGCGGCTAAAGCTTTCGGTTGGTCCACCACCCAAAAATGGACTGCGGCCACTTTCGCGATAGTTAACTCGTCCCAGTCGGCTCATGCCAAACTCTTTGACCATGCTGCGAGCGATGGCGCTGGCGCGTTCCAGGTCATTTTGTGCCCCGGTACTGATGTCTTGAAAGATCATCTCTTCGGCAAGCGTTCCGGCTAGCAGAGTTTGCATCTGCGATTCAAGCTCGGATTGAGTCATCAAGTAACGATCGCCCTCGGGACGTTGCAGCGTGTAACCCAGAGCTGCCAAACCGCGAGGAATGATGGATACTTTGTGGACGGGATCGGTGTTGGGAAGCGACGACGCGACCAGAGCGTGAGCCGCTTCGTGATATGCGACTCGCAGCTTTTCGTCTTCGTCCATGACGCGACGCTTCTTTTCCAAGCCAGCGGTGACGCGTTCGATTCCCTCTTCAAACTCAGCCTGTCCAACTGTGTTCTTGCCCTTGCGAGCCGCCAGTAGAGCCGCTTCGTTGACTAAGTTTGCCAAGTCAGCGCCACAGAATCCGCTAGTCATCGATGCAATGCTTTGCAGTTGAACATCGGTGCCAAGCTTAACATTCTTGACGTGTACTTTTAGGATCTCTTCTCGACCAGATTTGTCAGGTCGGTCTACGAGAACCGTTCGATCGAATCGACCTGGGCGAAGCAGCGCGGGGTCGAGTGTTTCGGGACGGTTGGTGGCGGCGATGACAATGATGCCGATGTTCGAATCGAAGCCATCCATCTCGACCAGCAACGCGTTCAAGGTTTGTTCGCGTTCGTCGTGCACACCGACGCCAGAATTGCTTCGGCTCTTGCCCAGCGCATCCAATTCATCGATGAAAATAATGCAAGGCGATTTGGCGCTGGCTTGTTGGAACATGTCACGCACGCGCGCGGCACCCACACCAACAAACATCTCCACGAAGTCGCTACCTGAAAGGCTGAAGTAAGGCACTCCAGCTTCACCAGCGATGGCTTTCGCTAGAAGTGTTTTGCCGGTACCGGGAGGTCCGACGAGCAACACGCCCTTGGGAATTCGACCACCCAAGCGTTGATACTTTTCTGGGTACTTGAGAAAGTCGACGATCTCGCGGACCTCTTCGACAGCTTCATCGACTCCAGCCACTTCGTCAAAGGTGATGCCAATATCATCTTGCGCGTAGAGCTTTCCGCGCGAGCGACCGAAGGACATTGGCGAACCCACGCCGCTGATTCTGCGGAGCACAAACATCATGAGCAAGAATGCTCCGGCCATCACGATCAGCAAGCCGCCATACTTGTCGAACCAGTTCTCATGTTGCGAGTATTCCCAATCAACATTGCTCGATTCTAAAAGAGCACGTAGTTGCTTGGCTGTATCCTCGGACTTCTCTTTGTAAGCAAGGAATTTGACTTCGACCGCATCGGTTTCGGTGTTCTTGGGATCGATCTTGCGGCGGAAGACTCGACCTTCCACGTAGTTATCATGAACTTTCAGTCGGCTGATCTTGGAGAGTTCAATAGTGGCGCCGTCGGTCGTAATTCGACCGAGTTTGGACGACTCTCCGCTATCGATCTTACCACGCTGCTGGTACTGGGTTTGTTCGAGCAGTGTAACCAGATCGGGATATGCCATACTGTAGATGGCACTGTTGACGACATAGGCGGCGACAACAAAAAGCAAAATGGTGGTCAGAACCAAGTACCAAACCCAATTGTTCGTCTTGTTCTCGTCGCGGTTGCGGTCTTGTTCGTCGCTCATTGAATAACTTGCATTGGAGAACTGGGGATATTGCTTCTCTAGTCGCTAGACCATGCCTGCGAGCAGCACTTCGCGGAAACGTACAAGATACAGTATACGCCGCAGCCAAGAATGGGCACGGTAGGGTAGGTAAGGCGGACAAAATGGAAGTTGAATCCGTGTGTTTGTATTGCTCCAACGAAATGCTCGCGTTATACAGTTCGCGAGGACAATTTGGTTTATGCGGGATAAGCTAGCCAGATTCGGGCTAGATTTTGCAAGCCGCCTGTGGACAGGTGGCGGAATGGCTGTTTTTCGGCGACTATTCGAAAGATACAGTACGAAGTGTCACAGGCAGAGCGGAGCGAGAACTCAAGCAAATCCAACGTCGCCGTATTCGGCGCGTCGGGCAGCATCGGCTCGGGAACGCTGGATGTGATTCGACAATTGGGGGGAAGCTGGCGAGTTTCGGCGCTTTCGGTACACAGTCAGGTCGACTTACTAACCAGTATGGTGGAGCAGTTTTCTTGTCCGCTAGCAATTGTCACCGACTCTGAGCAGGCTGAGAAAGCCAGGCAATTAAGACTTCCTTCGACGACTCGGCTTTTGCTGGGCTACGACGGACTGTTGGAAGCGGCGGCGGACCCTGAAATTGGTACCGTTGTGGCGGCCATGGTCGGAGCGGCTGGGCTGGAGAGTTCCTTAGTTGCGGCTCAATCAGGCAAGCGACTGGCTTTGGCCAATAAAGAATCGCTGGTCATCGCCGGAGATCTTCTGACTCAGACCATCAACGACTCGGGCGGCGAGCTGATCCCGATCGACAGCGAACACAGCGCGATATTTCAAGCCTTACAATCTGGCGGCCCTAGCGAAGTCCAGCGAATCATCCTGACGGCCAGCGGCGGGCCTTTTCGAACTTGGGACAAGCAACGACTGGCTTCCGCGACAATCGAGGATGCTTTGGCTCATCCGACGTGGCAGATGGGTCGCAAGATCACCATCGACTCGGCTACAATGATGAACAAAGCTTTGGAGGTCATCGAAGCCCGATGGCTCTTCGATCTGCCTCCAGAGAAGATTGAGGTCGTGATCCATCCACAATCGATCATTCATTCCATGGTCGAATTTGTAGATGGATCGGTGGTGGCCCAGTTGAGTCCCCCCGACATGCGCTTGCCGATTCAGTATGCCCTCACCTATCCCGAGCGATTGCCTTGCCCTTGTCCCAAAATAGACTGGACTCAGTCGGTGAACCTGCAATGGCAATCGGTGGACTTGGAACGCTATCCCGCTTTGCAGCTTGGATGGGAAGTGGCTGGACGAGGCGGAACAAGCGGTGCGGTCTTGAACGCAGCAAACGAAGCAGCCGTGGAGCGATTCTTACTGGGACAGATCCGCTTTACAGACATTGTGACGGCCACTCAACAAGTTTTGAAACAACACGAGTTTAGCTCGAACCCTACACTTGAAGAATTAATGCGCCAGGATCGATGGGCGCGAATGGAGATATCTCGGTGGACAGCTTAAATATGCTTGAATCTCTGCTCAGTTTTACCGACTCAGCGATGCTGTTGTTGGGTGATTCGGCGCTTACTGCATTTCTCAGTAAGCTTACGGCAATTGGCAAAGTTGCGTTGGGCTTGGGGTTTGTGATCTTCATCCACGAGCTGGGACACTTTTTAGCCGCCAAGACCTTTGGTGTTCGCTGCGATAAGTTCTACGTGGGCTTTGATGTGCCGATCAAGATTGGCCCGATCCGCTTTCCTAGAACGCTGGGCAAATTCAAATGGGGCGAAACCGAGTATGGCATCGGCATCATCCCGCTAGGCGGCTACGTGAAGATGCTCGGCCAGGATGACGATCCGCGGAAAGCAAAAGAAGAGGCGGAGAAGGCGCGTGCCAACGGAACCGAAGCTCAGCCATTGGACCCGCGTAGCTATCCTGCTAAGCCGGTGTGGCAGCGAATGATCATCATTTCCGCTGGCGTCGTGATGAACTTGATCTCGGCGGTCTTTCTCGCTGGAGCTGCCTATTTCTTCGGCGTTCCTTACACGCCAGCCGTCGTTGGTCGCGCTAACGCGGGCGGGCCAGCCTGGATGGCCGATCTGCAACCTGGCGATCAGGTACTTCGCGTTGGCCGACGAGGCAATGACGATCCGAACATGCGTTACGAAGACATGTTCCAGAATATTGTCATTAGTGGAATCAAAGCTGACGGAAAGCCGGTTGAAGTTTCCCTAAAGCGTGGCGACGAACAGTTGTTGATCGACACGCACCCATCGCCAAAATACTACCCCAGCAAGAAGCCGCGTCCGTTATTGGGCTTCGCAGTTTCCCGATCGACGACGCTTGCCTTAGAAGCGGTTCGACCGTTTTCCTCAATCGATGCTAAAGAACTTGGCCTGCAAGCCAAGGACCGCATCATATCTGTGGACGGCGAGCCCTTGCCGGTCAACAAAGTCTTCGACACGATTCTGTCGGAAGAGCTCATTCAGCGAATGTCGGCGAAGTGGAACCAGCCTGTGAAGCTGGGAGTCGAGCGACTGGCGGACGAAGCCAGTGGGCAATCTGCAAAACAATTCGAAGTCACCATTCCTCCCTCGCCAGTGAAGTCGATAGGTCTTGGCTTTGCCATCGATGCGGTCTCGGCTGTTCGTCCCGGCTCGCCGGGCGAGAAGGCTGGGTTCCAAGCTGGAGACAAGATACTGGCTATCGACGGACAAGAAGTGGTAGACGCATTTGAGCTGCCCTATCAATTTGCTGCGAAGGCAGGAAAAGAAGTTGCGTTCACCGTCCAGCGCGGGAGTGAACAACTTGAACTTAAGATTCAATCACCGGCAGTTCCCACGTTCGACTTAGTAAGCGAAGCACTTTCTGGCGAACTGTCCCTTGGTGGAGTTGGCGTGGCCTTTGGTGTGACGACCACGGTGACCAAGGTGGATGCCGATCGAATCAAAGACGGCTCGATCCAAGTCGGCGATAAGCTCAAGCAGTTCTCCTGGGCGATTCCTGAAGCTGCCAAGTCTGAGTTCACCAGCAAAGGACTCAAGATGATCGAAACTCCTCAGGAGTTCAATGAGCGATACAACATGCCTTCGGCTATGGAAGCCGCACAAGATCGTCCGATTGGAAGCAAGTTCAATGTCGAATTGGAGCGCGAAGGCAAAATCGTCAGTGCGTCAATTCCGCTTGAGTATGCTACCGACCGCTTTCTCACTGACGAACGCGGATTGCTGTTGGCAGGCATAACACAGATTCATCAAACCAGCGACGTGATGACAGCCATGAAGCTAGGACTGTGGGAGACTCAGCGTCGTTTCTTCGACGTCTTGGAAGTCTTGAAGATGTTGGTGACCGGCGGAGTTGGCGTTGATAACTTTGCAGGGCCTTTTCAACTGTTCGCCGTGGCGACTTCAGAAGCATCCCACGGAACATCGCGATTGTTACTGTTCTTGACTATGCTCAGCGCGAATTTGGCAATTTTGAACTTCTTGCCCATTCCAGCGTTGGACGGAGGGCACATGATGTTCCTCAGTTGGGAAGCCATTCGCGGCAAGCCTGTCGACGAAGAGTTGCAAATCAAGCTAACCATGGTCGGAGTGCTTGGCTTATTAGCCTTGATGGCCTTCGTGATCTTTAATGATCTGGCCACGATGCTTTAGGATGCGTTCGTCATGATAGGATGTTGTGATGTACACTGTCTATGTTGAAACCTCGATCGTTAGCTACTTGCGGCAAAAGCCAAGCTCGCAAGTGGTTGCAGCGGCCAGGCAAATCCTAACGCATCAGTGGTGGAATCAGCATCGACTGAACTACGAGTTGGTTGTATCACAATACGTCATCGACGAAGCATCTGCTGGAGATGTTTTACTCGCGAAAGAGCGGCTCGAATCGCTTGATGGCATTCCATTACTCCCCATCACGCCAGAGGTTCCTCAAATCGCCCAGCGTATTATGGCTTTGGGTGTGTTGCCCCCAAAAGCACAGGTGGATGCACTCCACATTTCCCTTGCTGCTCATCACAGGATAGAATACCTGTTGACATGGAACTGCAGGCACATTGCAAACGCGAGAATACTACCGAGAATCCATGATATTCTGACGGACATGGGGATCCCTATTCCGATGATTTGCACCCCCGAGGAGATGCTGGGCGATGAAACCGACGAAAGCTGACAATACGATTGATGAAATCCATGAAATACGTTTTGAGATTTCAGATCGTTTTGGAGGTGACGTGTTTGCGATCGCTCAGGATGCAGCTCGCCGACAATCAGATTCCAACCGCCCTCTATGGCGACCCACGACGACGAATAAACCGTTGCAGCCAAGCGGTGGATCAGTCGTTTCGCCAATAGACACTTCTTCTCCCGCCTCTGGCTGAACGGGCGGCGTTTGTCGGACTAACGATTAATGGAAGAAGATCTACCTACTTTCAAGACTCTCATTTCCGCGTTGCACTTTATTGAGAAGTGTCTTGCCAATGACAAACAGGTCGAACTGTTCAAGGCGTGCCTAACGTCGCGAGCCTCTGATTTCATGCGTCCACGGATCTTCGATCAACTGGCAAAAACCAACTCTATCCATGGATTGCGAAAACTTTATCTGAATCGAGAGTTTCCGACTGACGATGGCCGATTCAAGCTCGGCGGTCACGCTAGTGAGCTTGGGCACATTCACATAGACTTCGTTCGCAAAGAAACCGGTTGGCAACTCGATGCAATATGGATGTGCAGGTAGTCCGGTACTTCTGAAGTGCTCGCTTGACAATGGTGTTCGCCATCAAGACCAATGTTGATGAAACTATTCGAGGTCGACAATGAGGTTCTTGTAGTCGACCACTAGCCGATGGCCGACGAGCAAGCCGATGCCCAGCAGAGGCATCTGGCCATTGTTCGCGATAACCTCCACGGCCCGTTTTTCCCCGAACCAGTCCAAAATGCAAGTATATGATTCCAGCGTTACCTCGTTGCCGTCGGCAAGTCTTGCGCGGATACCAGCACTTTGCTCTAAGCCAAGAGTCGCAATTATTGCTTGGGGGACAACTAGTTCTCCGTTGAACGCCGTGTCGACCCATACGGTGATTTCGACGGGATCTTGGTTGGCGGTTGGACGGATCTTCAAGTTCATTAATGCTCGCCCAAATTCATCGACTATCCCATTCACTAATTCAAGACTCCGATTTGAACCGCTGCACTATGACCGACACGCATTGCGAAAGCCAGTCTGTCTGGGTGTGCGGAACGTGATGCCTGAATCGCCTCGCTCAACGTCTTTCCAAAGAAATACTCGCCTGAGTCGGGCTCGATTGCCACGAAATCATTCATATTCGTCTTTTCGAGGTTTTCACGCAGTTTTTCTTCGTACAGTTGCGTCGCACGTCGAACGACATCTTCTGTTCTCTTGGAAACCATTTACGCACTCCTGAAAATTGCGATTACCACAACGTATCCAGTATACTTTTCCGATACGGGAAGTGGGGTTGGCACGCCCGATGAAAATCAAAATAAGGGTGGTAGGCGTTCTGCTTCTGTTGTGTCAACTGCTCGGGCCCGCTAGTCGCGAGTAGGCAAAGGATGAGATCTGCATGATCGACGACCATGGTCGTAATTCAAATTTAGCCATCGTGCTGTCTGTGTTCTGGTCGCCTACAACGATCTGCGTCGCTGCACTCCACGCGATTTATGTCGTATTATCTTACTACGACGGCATGCTTGCCAACGTTCTATTCTGGTGCAGCGTGGTCGTCGCCGTCACTTACATTGGTGCAGGCCGTTTGGTGCTAAGAGTGGGTGTGTCCTCTCGGCAGGACTATCATGAGCAGATGGCCCTCTGTGCTACTGGAAAACTTCCCGTCGAGTACGCCGCTGAAAGAAGCGTGCATGCTGGCTTAATTATTCAAGGGCTAGTCATGCTTACTCCAGCGATTTGGTTTGCTAAAATGCTTTGCAAAGTTATTCAATGACCAATCGATTCAATGGAGCCGCATTCCATTCCGTTAGATGGCTTCGATCTCCAATGACCGCGGCCCGCTGATCTCATCCGTTCTGCCTACAGAGTTCAACATGTTAACTAAGCTCTGCAACGCGATCGACAGGCTAATTGACTTGATCTACATGCGAAAATTGGGGCCTACAATGCCTTCGGACATTGGCACTGCTTTTCTGAAATATGACTCGGTAGAAGAATGGATGATCGGGGAGAAGGTTCCTCGCAGGTTTTTTCACGATCCCGATGAACGAATGCGAGACCTTTACATTCGCCAGTATGGTGCCCTGAGACGCCATCTATTTGACAAGCATATCGCGACGTTACCGCAGTTCGAACGAGATCGTTTTGCGGCTGGAACTCATCCATCTCAATCGCATCGATTCGTTGAGGAGGCAGAAACCTACTGCCCAAGACTGAAGCAATACCTTGAATCGATTGGCGTTACATCCGAAGAGGTTTTTTGTGGCCTGTATCACATGGATCGTGTTGTCATGACCGTCGTGCCAACGCCGTCAATTGACGAGGAGACTCTTCGGCAAGCACCGTGGCTTTTCGAAGGATTCGAAGTCAAGTACATGCAACCCAATCATCCAGCAAAGGAGGAATGTATTAAGGAATAGATGATGGGTCGCTTGGTTAAAGGCAGCGCGGGAGAAAATGGATTCCACCCATTTTTAAGGTTAAACTCTGCTGATGCTCGACGCGAAGTCTATCGGGCCCGCGATGCGGCCAGACCAGCGACGGTGCTTGAGCGAGCTTCTTCGATGGCAACGCGGAGAGCACGGTCGGTCTTCGCGTTTGGACTTTCGTAGCTTTGTTTGGCTACGAAGTGAGGCTGTTCTAGCTTCAACACAGGCGTTGTTGGTTGAACGCCTTGTTCGCTGATGGCTCGGCCACTTGGTGAGTAGAACTTGGAGACTGTCAAACGGATGCCGCAGTTCAGTCCTTTGGTATGGAACAAGCCTTGAACGCTGCCCTTACCGTAGGTGGTTGTTCCGACAAGCTTGCCGCGATTGTTGTCGCGAATTGCACCGGCCAAAATTTCGCTGGCACTAGCGGACTGTTCGTCGATCAACAGCACTAGCGGAACTTGCCATGTACCTGAGCGATGAGCGACGTAGTTTTGGTTTTCGATACCGTTTTTGCCTCGAGTGCTAACAATGCCACCTTCGGTTAAGAATCGGTCGGCAACGGCAACCGATGCGTCGAGCCATCCGCCTGGATTGCCGCGAACATCAATGATCAGACTTTGCATGCCTTGCTGATGAAGAGTCCACAGAGCTCGGTCCAATTCATCGGCAGTGGTCTTTTGGAAGCTGCTGATCTTGAGGTACGCAACTTTGTTGTCGCTTTCGATTATGTGAGCGTCTTCAACGCTAGGCACTTCGACGCGACGTCGGGAAACAACCTTGGTGAATTGTTCTCCCGAAGCACGTTCGATCAACAAGCGAACTTGGCTGCCTTCTGGACCGCGAAGTAGGTCGGCTGCTTTGTCAGCTCCGATATCGGAACAAACTACCGAGCCGATTTCAACGATGCGATCCTCAGGAAGCAACCCAGCTTCGCGAGCTGGTCCGCCTTGAATGACATTTAGAATTCGCAAAGGTACAACGTGTGGTTCAAGAGCCACGCCAAGTCCGACAAAGTTGCCTTCGATCTGTGATTCAACTTCACTAAGCTCGGCTGGTGATAGGAATGCTGAATAGGGATCCAGCAAACCGACGGCACCTAGCACAAACTGCATGATCGTTGTCGTTGGTTTGATTCCAAGTTCCGACTGAGCGATGTCGGCAGCTTGCGATACGATTGTACGAGCTTCCATTCGCGAGTTGATCGACTTAGCCAATGTCACTCGGTGAATGCCTGTTCGGAAGCGTTCGATGTTCTCTTTGCGAGCTGGATTCACGTGAGCCTTGATGAACTCGGGTTCCATCAAAGCGACTTCCAGGTAAGCTGTGCCACCACGAACGATTTCAGTCAATTGAATGTTATCAACATAGCTCATCTCTAACCGAGCCAGAATCTCGGAGTAGAGGTCGAGCACTGTTGTTGGACTGGTGGTATTGATGATTTGCTCGATCGCACTATCGCTAGTGCGACGAACCACATCGTGATGTAGGCGGGCGATTTGCAGGCGACGACGCAATTGAGCTTCGCCTGGGTTTTGTCGGAGGGAGGCTTCGTAGTGTTGGATCGCGTCGATCCAAGCGCTCTCGCGTTCCATTTCGATACCGCGATTGAGAGCTTCTTCAACAATCGAGGCGGTTTTGGCAGGTGCAAGTGAAACTTGCTGAGCAAATGCGGGAAGAGCAAGCCAGAGGAGGGCTAGCAGGCACTGACCGAAGGCTCTTGCTGATACTACCATGGGGACTTCCGGGTGTGGTTGACTTCGTGACAACTTGAATTTCGAATCCTCAACAAACGCGGAGAACGGAGTGCGTTTGTGATTCATGTCCAGGCCCTTACCCTCGACGCGGTGGCATTGGTCTTGACTGTGTCTAGCAGTCACCATCAACCAATTAAGCCACGCGCAACCATCCATGCACGAAGTCGGCCCGAGCAAATATAGGATGCAGTTTGGTGCGGGTCAAAAAATCGCGAGGAAATTTCCGACGCTAAAACCGCTGTAGCCCCTACAGCAGCACCCCCTCGTTTCGATAACGCTTGTTTTGCCGAATATTAGGCTGCCCACTGGACCTGAGCGGACTTTCCGAGGATGCTTTTAGGGGAAAGTAGGCGGCCTTTAGACGATGATTCGTCTCTGTGGCACCTGATCCAAGATTTGCAAAAGGGCTACGTAATTCTGCCCTTTGATTTAACACACTCCCCAGACATTTACTATTGGCTCATGTTTGACTCAGTAACCCTTGCACCGCCTGACCCGATTCTTGGCTTGACCGACACCTACGCGAAGGATACGCGATCTGGAAAAATCAATTTAACCATTGGTGTTTACCAGGATGAAAACGGCGTCTGTCCCGTGCTTGAGTGCATCAAGCTGGCTGGGCAAAAACTGCTGGACTCGGAGATCACCAAGACCTACCTGGGCATCGACGGCTTGCCAGCCTTCCGGCAGCACGCAGTGAAGCTTGCTCTAGGTGGAATTGTGGCCGAAGACCGTGTCGCCACGGTACAAACCCCGGGCGGCACCGGCGCACTTAAAGTTGCCGCTGATATGATCCGCAAGAATTTCGGTTCCGTGCGAGTCTGGGTCAGCAATCCGACTTGGCCCAATCACGTTGGTCTGTTCGAATCGGCCGACCTTGAAGTGAAGAGCTACCCCTATCTCACTGCAGACAAGCGATCGCTGGACTTCGATGCGCTCTTGAGCACGTTAAAGAATGAAGGCAAGCAAGGTGATGTCGTCTGCTTGCATGGTTGTTGCCACAATCCGTCTGGAATTGATCCGACCGCCGAGCAGTGGAAAGAGCTGTCGAGCGTGATGGCAGAGAAGAAGATGTTGCCTTTGGTCGACTTTGCCTACCACGGCTTTGGTGATGGTCTTGAAGAAGATCGAGTGTCATTGCATGCCATCGGTGCCGATCATGCCGAGTTTATCGTTTGCAGTTCGTTCTCCAAGAACTTCGGGCTCTACAGCGAACGCGTTGGAGCGATGTTAGTCGTCTGCAGCCAACCAGCGCATGCGATCAACGTAAGCAGTAGTGCCAAGCAAGTCGTCCGCACCAACTACTCGAATCCGCCTCGTCACGGGGCCGCCTTGATTTCGACAGTCCTGGCCGACGCTGAGTTGAAGGCATTGTGGACCAAGGAGTTGGCGGCGATGCGCGGACGAATCCATGAGATGCGTCGCTTGTTTGTGGACGGCATGAAGGCTACCGGTTGTAAGATTGACTTCGCATTCTTGCTCAAGCAAAAGGGCATGTTCTCTTTTAGTGGTTTGACTCCGCTGCAAGTTGACTGGCTGAAGAACGAAAAAGGGATCTATATGGTTGGCAGTGGTCGCATCAACGTGGCAGGCATCACTCATAAGAACCTGCCTGTACTAACCGCCGCGATCGCTGAAGTCCTGGCTCAATAGTTAACCACGGTTCAAGATAAGGTTCCATCGATGCGTTATCTGATCACTGGTGGTTGCGGCTTTATAGGTTCGCACCTGACCGAGACGCTCTTGAAGTCGGGCAATCAAGTCACCATCCTGGACAACTTGACCACCGGTCGGATTGGGAATATCCAGCATGTCGAATCGCATCCGGATCTGAAGTTACTTGTCGGAAGCATTACCGATGAAGAGCTGGTTCACGAAGCGATTCGCGATTGCGATGCTGTATACCATTTTGCCTCGGCAGTCGGCGTTCGATTGATCATGGATCAACCCGTGGAATCGATCAATACGATTGTCACTGGTACGCAGATTGTTCTCAAGTTTGCCAACCGCTATCGCAAGCCGATATTGTTGACATCGACCTCCGAGGTCTACGGCAAGTCGCAATCGGTTCCGTTCGACGAGGACGGAGACCGGCTGGAAGGACCAACGACCAAGCATCGCTGGGCTTATGCCTGCGCGAAGGCTTTGGATGAGTTCATTGCCATGGCCTATTGGAAGACAACCAGCTTGCCAGTTATCGTCGTTCGCTTGTTCAACACGGTTGGGCCACGACAAACCGGCCAATACGGAATGGTCATTCCCAATTTTGTGCAACAGGCGATCCAAGATGGGCCGCTGCGAGTTCATGGCGATGGAAAGCAGACTAGGTGTTTTTGTCACGTCGCCGACATTGTTTCAGGCCTCGAGCAATTAATGCATTGCAAGGCTGCATATGGGCAAGTCGTGAACTTAGGTTCTACCGAAGAGATTTCAATGCATGCTCTTGCTCAACGCATCGTTGAGCGTGTTGGCAGTAAATCGACAATTGAACTCGTGCCCTACCAGCAAGTTTTTGGTGACGGGTTCGAAGACATGTTGCGACGTGTTCCCAAGATCACCAAAGTCAATCAGCTCATCGGCTGGAAGCCACAACGCAACTTGGCAAACATCATCGACGATGTTGCAGCGCAGTTTCGTTCCTAAGCCAGAATCGTAAGCAAGTTCCGCGACTTTCGCGAGTGCGAGAGTCGACCATGACACAAGGCAATTCCTGCGATGACCGGTTCAGCCACTGATTCGACCGACATGTTACTGAACGAACCTTTTGTTCGGCAACTTCAACAGGCTGTCTGCGAAACTGGTTCGCCCATTCAACCTATTGGCAACGCTACGAAGTGTGGACTTGTCGGTAAGGACAACATTCGGCTGGTTCGAACCAGTGAGTTTCAGGGTATTGTTACTTACGATCCGTCTGAGTTTCTCATTACGGCCAAGTCTGGGACTAAAATCGCGGACTTAGCTTCGACGCTCGCCCAGTATGGTCAGTACTTGCCATTCGATCCATTGTTTGTTCAGGCCGGTGCCACGTTGGGTGGAACGATCGCTAGCGGAATTAGTGGTCCCGATCGATTGCTTTACGGTGGCGCTCGGGACTTCATTATGGAAGTCGCGTTGATCGATGGCCTGGGCCGTCTGGCTCGTGGCGGCGGCAAGGTTGTCAAGAATGCGGCAGGCTTCGACACTCCCAAGTTGATGGTAGGCAGTTACGGCCGCTTGGGCGTAATCATCGAAGCCACGTTGAAGGTTTTTCCGACGCCTCAAGCTCATGCATCGCTGCTGGTTGAACACAGCTCGATTGAATCAGCCCTGCGTTCAATGCAAAAGGTATTGGCGAAACCGCTACCGATTTCCAGCGTGCTGATCGACTGCCAGCATACTGTCTGTTTTCGAGTCGCTGGCCCGAGTGCATCGCTAGAAGGCGTTCTTCAGCGAATCAAGTCACTGGTTGACACTTCGTCGAAAGCAAAAGTCGCTGATGATATTTCGCAGCGCGAGAAGTTCATCGAATGGATCGAAGGGCCGCTGTCGGAAGGCTCTGCCTTGGTTCGTATCGGCGTCGATCCAACGGTCGTAGCGAAGTTGACTGCAGCGCTAAACGCAATTGGAGTCTCGGACTTTTATCATGCTGGTGCTTGTTCAATCACTTGGGCTAAGTTGCCTGCAGACACGCTCGATGGTTTGGATACGCAGCTCATGTCGCTTGGCTTGTCGGGCGTGGTGGTTCGAGGTTCGGTGGCTGCACCGTTTATTGGCAATCGCCAGTGGTTGAAAATGGCATCCAAGATTCAAGTCGCCATGGATCCCGATAGACGGTTCGTACCTTGGGAATAGTTCTTACGTTGGAGCATTCGCTTCTCTCGAACGAAGTCGCTCTCGGAATATAGTCAGGAAGTGAATCCAAAATGCCTTCTACCATCCACGAAGACACGCTTGCCTACAACGCTGCACTCGATGAATCCGATCAAGCGATTTGCGCTTTGTTAGCCGAAGAGATTACTCGCAATCTCAAGGGTGCGGAGAACAAAATCTGGCACGCTCATCCAGTTTGGTTCCTCGATGGCAATCCAATTGTCGGCTATAGCAAACTGAAGAATTGCGTTCGACTGCTTTTCTGGAGCGGACAATCGTTTGACGAAGAAGGTCTCGCTCCCGAGGGTAAGTTCAAAGCCGCTGAAGCTCGATATACCGCTGTTGATCAAGTCAAGAAAAGCGTGCTCAAACGCTGGTTAGTCAAAGCTAAACAGATTCAGTGGGATTACAAGAATCTCGTTAAACGCAAAGGCCGTCTTGAGAGGCTTGTTTGAACGACTGGCTGGATACTCGCTTAGGTGATCATCACTTCAATGGTCGAGCAAGCTTTGCATCTGGTTGATTCTGAACGACTCCATCGATGGCAATCTGAAACTCTTCGCTGGCCGAGTCCGTCTTAAAAGTCACCGCTTCGTCGGTTATCACAATCGGCCAAGGGCTGACAAGTTGCTTGCCATCGACACTCGCCGTCTCTAAACGAACATTGCGGCCTTGTAGCCGATGGCCCAGGAGAACAACAGTCGCTGGGTTGATATCGTAAGGGAATCGACGAGTCACCGAAGGCGTTACGCTGTCAGGCAGCAAGCCAATGCTCGGCCCCGAAGAGTACTGTTGGTAGGTTGACGACCTGTAGATTCCGTCGGCGACCTGCTTCCATGGAATCGAAGCATCGATTTGGGCTACGTCCAACAACGCATCAGCGTAGACGATGCCGCACCACTGCACGGGGCGACCAATCCAAAGCGGCGCTACACGGTGAGTCGCACAGAGAGTCGCGATTGTCGAGTAGGGCATGCCTAGGGCTTGTGGCGACTCTTGCCATTGATAGACAAAGGGCAAGCCACTGATCGCCCATCGTACTGCCAGCTTTTGATACTCTTCGTTGCCCGTCAGTTGAAAGGCAATCGTGTAAGCACGAGCCAGATGAGCTGATGCCATAATGTCGGGCGCATGCAGTGGGCATTCCCAAACCTGTGCTCCCCGCGGCGTGCGAAAGCGTTTGCAATACTCCAATGTCTTGAGTCCCGCTTGGCGAGCTTCCGCGTTTCCGGTCATCAAAGCAATGTTCATTAACTGCTCGCCCACCATACCGCACTGGCCGCTGGATGTCTTTTCGAAGTGACCAACGGACCACTGTCCATCGTAGATCACCGAGCCGTCGGGTTGTTGTCTCGCGATCAATGAACGAAGCTGTTGTGTCTGCGATTGCGACCATTGCTCCGCGCGTCCGGTTAGAAACATCCAACGGTCGTTGGCGATATGTGAGCCTCCACGAGCAATCAGGCTTTTATCGACCGGAAGACTCTTGCCCAGAGCCAAGACCGCTGAGGCATGATCGCCAAACCATTGAGCCGACTTGGGCATTCCGTGCGAGCCCGGAAGGATTGCGTGATACCAGCCTCGATCTTTGTCGTACAGTTCGCTTTGAAACAAACCTGCGAGATTCAGTTGATCTTGCTCGCTTGCGTCTCGCGCCGGTTGCGCAACGCTTGGCAATCCTCGAGCCGAAATGTATTCGACGACGCTATCCTCGATGCGGCCGCCTGCATCCCAGCCAGTACCTAGGGCGATCGTAGCCGCAACGCTGGAGCCTAGAAGCGCGATCCGAGTGTCTTTAGCACCATCAAAGAAGTTGGGCGTCGCAAAAATAGGTTGCAGCAAAGGATCTTTCCAGCGTAATCCGACTCGATCAGCGCTGGTAACTACAGCCGCTAGTTGCATTGTCAAATGATGCGGCGGAGGCTCGTAGCGGAAGCGATCGTCCGTCGTGATATCGATGTCTGACGAAGAAGCTTCGCCGCTTCCTAAATGCTCCACGCCGGCCAGCAGAGCTTGCTCGATCTTTCCCGGAATTCGAAGTACAGGACCTTCTGCGGAGGTCTTGCTTTGCCGAATGATGTCAAGTTTGCCGTCGCTTAGGGAGAACTCGATGGTTGAGTTGTCCGACTGGAGCTTAACACTTGACTCAGTTGGTTTGCTTGACGTAGTTGGCGATGTCGAGACTTTCATGCGCTCAATCTGCTGACGATCCCAACTAAGCGGTGCAAGACACGCTAAGAATCGCAAGTCGTTCTCTTGGTTGTCACGTCGAAGGAGTATTGCAGTCGATCCTGCGGGCGAGATCCGCAAGCAGTGCGAAGGCGATTCAATCGAGTGCCAGCCCTTTAGCACCGAATCTACGGCTTGGACTGCCAATATCTGGTGCATGGCTGACGAGCGAACGGTGGTTCGTTCGGCAGACGAATTGGTAGACTTTGTAACAACCCGTACAGCATCGGCTTCTGCAGACCGAGCGGGGACGCGCAGAGTGACCGTCGACTCTTTCTCGGGTTCAATGGAAACGCCTTTTTGAATGTCCTTCTCAGTGCCCTTCCCTGCTCGCTCACTCAAGTCGCCCACAACCGTGGCAGAAACTACAACTTCTATCGGTGCTTTAGAGAAGCTCTTGATGCGGACTTGCAATTGCTCGTTGTCCAGCCACTGAACTTCAGGTATCTCAAGCTCGGGGGGCTGGTAGCTCTGAAGTCGCATCTCGCGAATCTCGACCGAGACTGGCGAGTCAGCCGGATCGAAACGCAACGATCGAACGCCTGACTGAGTCACACGAATGCGATACTCGTGCCACTGATTGTCGCCCAAGAGTTCAAAACGGCGACTATCAGCTTCGTTGAAGCGATCTTTGCCTGAGTTGTCCCAAAACAGTTGTGCCGAGGTAGCTGAAGCGGTGCGACACACGAAGGTCACTTCGAACGCGGTTGCCTGTTGTTCGATCGATCGCACAAGAATTGGATCTACGCCTTTGGAAACAAAGATCGTCGCTCGGTCCGAGTCATCATTCGTTTTCGCCTCTTCGATCGCACAGTCGCGAACGGCTCGCCACGATTTAGCCTCCTTAGGAAACCGCCAGACTATTGCTTGTCCAATTGGTTTGGTATTCGCCGGATAGGGATTGGGAACGTCTTTGGCTTGAACTTGATTTAACGAACTCAAAACGAAAAGCAAAAGTCCAACCATCAACGTTATGCGGACGGCTTGCCTTTCAAGCGACAAGGCTTGAAGTGCCGAAACAGCGCTAGTTGTCTGAAATTTCATCGTGAGTTTCGCAGTGGTGTAAGTCGTGCCCGTTCAACCGACAATTGTAGTCGACAGTGGGAGTATGGTAGGTTGAAGGTGCGAGAGAAAGGTACTAAGTCAGTAACCTTGGCATCAAAGCGTGTAGGGTTGGACAACGATCTTCGATAGCGTGCGAGGGAAAAGGATAACTTCCTGGTATGGCCTTCTTGAAAACACGGCAGCGCAATAGTCCTTGGGTACGTTGGCAGTGCTCACGAACTTATTGTCTAGCAGGTCCATGTAGTTTATCGCGGATTGCAGATCCAATGCCCAGCTAAAGTTCAATTCATTGAATCGTTGATGGCTTCGGTACAGTCTAAGAGACTGAGGCAGCTCGTCAAATAGCTTGCGCTCACCCGCTGTCATTAAGTTGGATCGAACTGTTTCATTATCAGCAAACATCATTGCCGTGAAGATAAAGTCGCAAGGAAACGCATCGAACTGAGGCGAATTCCAAATTTCGGCCGTCAGTTGAATGTATTGATCTACGGGAATTTGATCCTGAAGCGATAGTAGAATGCCAGGCCAATATTGAGCGTGATACATGTAGATGTAACGATCCCAACACTTGTTCTCGAGGTAGAATTGAGCCTCTTGTTCACGAACCTCGCGCGATGCAGGGCTCCGATTGGGCAATCGATGTTCTGCCAACATCGACCGCAGTTCTTCGCTTGAATAACAGTTTGGGTACATGGCTTCGATTTCTTGCTCCTTGCCGACGCAGACGTCGGTGCTGCTATCGTTCCCTAAAGGGTTAGCAAGCAGATCAATGTTGTTTTCCGAACGGACGGCGATTTCACTTTGTCAAAGTCCTGGAAAAACGTTCTACTTTCGCATTGCGAAACATCCATTGTAGTGGGTTGTTCTTGCGAGTTTTGGCATTTTCAGCTAGTGTAGATGAATCCCACCTCACAGGGCGAGCCCCTGTCAACCTGCGGGCGAACCCCTAACAATGTGCTGGTACTTCAACACCTTAGAGGTTTCTGCCAGAGCACGAGCCCTTCCTGCCTGCCTAAAACAAAATCGAAGTTGACTCCGATTGCCTCGGACACACCAAATGATACTTGATCGTCGATCGCTGCTTGTTGGCGGAATCTTTGCGCTACTATGTACCCATAGCTTCTTCGTCGCCAATCTTGGGGCTGACGAACGCGAGGCTTTCTTTGAAGCTAAGGTTCGACCTCTGCTGATCGAACGCTGTCTTGAATGTCACGGGCCTGATGAGAGTTCCGCGGATCTTCGCTTCGATCAGAATCCGATCGCAGAAAAATCTCCTGTTGTGATCGCAGGCAAGCCCGACCAGAGCAAATTGATTCGCTCGGTTCGCTACGTAGATTCTTCCAAAGCGATGCCACCGGACAAGAAGCTTAGTGACGAAGAGATCGCTATTCTTGCGCAATGGGTTACCGACGGCGCCTACTGGCCCAAGGATGACAAACCCGCGACCGCTCCGGCGAAGATGCTTCCTCCGGCAAAACGCATCGATGAAATACGCGAGCAGCATTGGTCGTATCGTCCGATCGGTAGGTTCGCTCCTCCGTCGGTGCGTGACGAAGCTTGGGCCAAGCAACCGCTCGATCGATTTGTATTGGAGAAGCTGGAGCAAAACAAACTTGCTCCGAATCCAACAGCCGACAAACGCACTCTGATGTTGCGAGCGCATTTCACGTTGACTGGATTGCCGCCTACCTATCAGCAAGTCGAAGCCTTTGTTGCTGACACTTCGCCCGATGCTTTTGAGAAGCTAGTCGACTCGTTGCTAGATAATCCGCATTACGGCGAGCGATGGGCGCGGTATTGGTTGGATATCGCACGGTTTGCTGAAACAACCGGCTATCAAGCCGGCAGCGTCGATACGACTTATCCGTATGCCTACACCTACCGCGATTACGTCATCAATGCGTTCAATCAAGACAAACCGTTCGATCGTTTCATCTTGGAACAGATTGCCGCGGATCGTTTGGATTTGAAGGACAATGAAAAGTCGGCGCTGGCAGCTCTTGGATTCTTAACTGTTGGGCGTAAGTTCATGGGCCGAGTTCATGACATCATCGACGATCGCATCGACGTTGTGACTCGCGGCTTTTTGGGCATGTCGGTTACCTGTGCACGTTGCCACGATCACAAGTATGACCCAGTTCCGATCACTGACTACTATTCGCTCTACGGAATCTTCGCAAGCTCTTCGGAACCAGGCGAATTACCACTGATCGGAGATCCGGCAGCCAATCCTAAATATCAAGAGTTCTTGGCTGCCAAGGCCGAGAAGGAACGCGAAGTCGATCAGTGGTTGGATGGCAAACGCCAAAAGACTGAAGGCGAACTGCGAAGTCGCGTAGCGGACTATTTGATCTACTTAGCGAAATCGAGACCCAACTCGGGTCAAAAAGATGTCAAACAAATTGGCGAACGCGGTGCTCTACGGCCTCAAGCGACTGCACGTTGGCGAACTTTCTTGAGTGAACAAGCTAACGCGAATCATCCTGTTTGGATGCTCTACAATCGGCTCGCCGAACTACCCGCCGATGGCTTTCGCGAAAAGGCTCAAGAGCTGCTCAGCCCTCAGTCGACCGCAACTTGGCTGGCTCAAGTCAATCAAGGCCTGCTCGAACGCCTTCGACAGCAACCACCAGAATCGATGGAAGCCGTGGCAAAGCTGATCGGCGAATCGTTGGAGTCCGCCTTTGCAGCTTGGAAGGATGCCAGCGAGAAGGACAAATCGCTCGCTCGACTGCCCGACGAGAACCAAGAGCAACTACGTCTGGCGCTTTTTGCAGATTCCGTTCCTACCGTGTTGGACAAGGATCAAATGCGATCCCACTTGGATCAAGCGGAGCGCAACGAATACAACCAACAGCTCGGCAAGGTTAAAGCTGTCGAGTCCAAGCACCCCGGTGCGCCGGGACGTGCGATGGTGGTGAACGACAACGCAAAGCCGCATGATCCAGTCGTGTTTCTGCGCGGTCAGCCCGGCAATCGTGGTGATCATGTGCAGCGACGGTTCTTGCAAGTCTTGGCTCAAGTCGATGGCGGCAAGATTTATGAAGCGACGAGCGGTCGGTTGGAACTAGCTCAAGCGATCGCTAGCCCGCTGAATCCGCTGACGGCTCGGGTGATTGTCAATCGAGTTTGGCAACAACATTTTGGTGCGGGTTTGGTTCGCACCGCCAGTGATTTTGGTGCTCGAGGTGAACAGCCTTCACATCCAGAACTTTTGGATTACTTGGCAAGTGAGTTTATGATCGACGGTTGGTCGATTAAACGATTACAAAAACGCATCATGCTTTCGGCCACGTGGGCTCAAGCCAGCACACACCGCGATGATGGACACGCCATCGATGCTGAGAATCGCTTGCTTTGGCATATGCCACGAAAGCGACTGGAGTTCGAACCGATGCGAGACCGCTGGCTAACTGCCGCTGGAACGCTGGATCTGGAGATCGGCGGACGGTCGGTGAAGATTCACGAAGATGCCACGCGTCGAGGTATGTATGCTTATGTGGATCGTGAGGATGTGCCCAGTTTGTTAGCGGCCTTTGATGTTCCCAGCCCCGATGCAAGCCAAGCAACTCGCTCGCGAACGACTGTGCCTCAACAAGCTTTGTACATGATCAATTCCAAGTTTGTTATCGATCAAGCCAAGGCATTGACTCAGAAGAGTTCTCAGGTGGCCGACGTACCGCAGCGAATTCGCGAGATCTATCGATCGACGCTATTGCGAGATCCGACGGCGCGCGAACTAGAGCTCGCTCAACAGTTTGTCGATCCGGCGCGACCTCCACTTGCTGGTGCGCCAGTGCATAGTGAGGCCGACATCGCAGATGAAAAACCGCTTTGGCAATACGGATACGGGATCGTCGATGAATCGAAGGGACAAGTGAAGTTCACTTCTCTGGCTCATTTTGCAGGCGACCGCTGGCAAGTCTCGATGCAGTTCCCCGACCCGAAGCTTGGGCATTTGATGTTGTCAGGTGGAGGCGGTCACCCAGGGCCTAGCAATGACCTTTCCACGGTGATGCGTTGGGTGGCTCCTGCTAAAGCCACCGTTTCGATTCGTGGCAAGTTGAAACACAAGGCCGATCAAGGCGATGGAGTTCGCGCGCGAGTCGTCTCTAGTCGTTTAGGTATTCGCGGAACTTGGGAAGCCAAGGCTCAGGACACGGGCACATCTGTCGGAGAGATTGAAGTCGAAGCGGGTGATACACTTGATTTTGTCGTCGACTGCCGTGAGAACAACAACAGCGATAGTTATCAGTGGACTCCTATCGTGACCGTGGTTGCTTCGACTGACGGGAAGTTCGATAAAGGCAGTTTCTGGAACGCAGCCAGCGATTTTGAATCGACCTCGAAACGCATCACCGCACAATCGACACCTCTGGATCTGTGGACCGAATTGGTTCAAGTCCTGCTTATGAGCAACGAGTTTGCTTTTGTGGATTAAGACTATGACAAACTTTGAACAAAACGCACGCTTGATACAAAGCTTGGCTCAACTTCCCGCAACGCGACGCGAGTTCTTGCGCCGCAGTGGCGTTGGTTTTGGAGCTCTGGCTTTAGCCGGTATGCTCTCAGAATCCGGTGCTGAATTGGTGGCCAGAGATGGCGAATCGGCGGGGCAAACGAACCCCAATCCGATGGCTCCGAAGAAGCCTCACTTCGAGCCCAAAGCCAAGGCCGTCATTCACCTGTTCATGAATGGCGGACCATCGCATATCGACACGTTTGATCCGAAACCGGCGTTAGAAAAACTGCACGGAAAGCCCGTTCCCAATAACTTGCGGACCGAGCGCGAGACGGGGGCGGCCTATCAATCGCCGTTTAAGTTCCAAAAGTATGGCCAAAGCGGGATCGAAGTCAGCGAACTGTTCTCGCATGTCGGTGAGTGTATCGACGATGTTTGCGTGATTCGATCCATGCATGCCGATGTGCCGAACCACGAGCCATCGTTGATGTTGATGAACTGTGGTGACCCAACGTTGATGCGTCCTTCGATGGGATCGTGGGTGACTTATGGTCTAGGAAGTGAAAACCAAAATCTGCCCGGATTTATCTCGATGAGTCCTGGAGGATATCCCATCAAAGGCTCAGAGAATTGGCAGTCGGCTTTTCTTCCCGGAGCATTCCAAGGGACGTACATCGACACCAAGCATCGCGAGATCGAACGGCTGATTGCAAACATTCGCAACGCGTCTGGATTGGGGCGACCCGAACAACGTAGACAACTGGATATGCTTCAAGCTCTCAATCGCGACCATCAACAGAAGCGACAAGAGGATGCCGAACTAGAGGCTCGCTTGCAGAGCTTTGAGCTTGCTTAT
>CAUJKA010000206.1 GCA_963204965.1 Planctomycetota bacterium
CCGTCAGGCAGCAGATCGCCGAACTGGCTATCTTCGCTGTTACCAACGGGACGGTCCAAGCTGATCGGGTAACGGCTCATCGCCAATACTCGTCGAGCTTCTTCAACGGTCGTTTCTGCGCGTCGAGCGGTTTCTTCCAGCGTTGGCTCGCGGCCTAGCTCTTGAAGCAACTGACGCGAAACGTTGCGGACTCGCGACATGGTCTCAACCATGTGGACTGGAATTCGAATCGTTCGGCTTTGGTCGGCAACTGCGCGGGTGATGGCTTGTCGAATCCACCAAGTCGCATAGGTACAGAACTTAAAGCCTCGACGATACTCGAACTTGTCCACAGCTCGCATCAAGCCTGCGTTACCTTCTTGGATTAGATCCAGGAAGCTCAGGCCACGGTTGCGATACTTCTTGGCGATCGAAACTACCAAGCGCAAGTTACCTTCGGAAAGGTCTTTCTTGGCTCGTTGATACTCTTTGAATACGTCAGCGACCAACTTGACGCGATTGCGAAGACTGCTTGGAGTCTCCTGAGTCGCCATCAAAAGTTCGCGGTATTCCTTGAGCAGTTCAGCGCGTTGCGCAGCCGATACGCGGTCGCCTTCCAAGCGGTCGATCTCTTGCCGCAAGTGGTCGATGCGTCGGCTGAACTTAGCCAAGTCGTTCACGCGTGGCTCGAGTCGCTGAGTTCTTAGACCCAGTTCTTCGACCAAGCGAACGGCCTTACGGCGTCGTCGAGCCAATGCGGCCCAAGCTTCTTGGCGTCGTTGCAGTGGTTGCGAGCGGCTGAGGGCAACGCGGTAATCGCGAGCGTTACGCTTCAGCAGTACATCCAGGGTTCGCAAGTTGTGAGGCAAGCGGCCAAGGATTTGATCTTTTTCAAGCTTATCGGTGACGGAGACTTGAACCGTGCGATCGAAGGGAAGTTCGCCTGTGTGGACCCGCTTGAGGATCTTGTAGGCATACTGCATGACATAGTCACACTCAAGCAATTTGGTTCTGAAACGACGGCGCGTGACTTCAATAGCCTTAGCCAAGCGGATTTCTTCGTCGCGTGTAAGCAACGGAATCTCGCCCATTTGAGTCAAATACATACGCACGGGGTCATCAGACCAAGTTTCCGCTTCTTCTTCAGCGGCGGCCAGCAGCTCTTCATCGCTATCAAGCTGAACCTCACCTTCAGCAGCCAAACCATCATCGTCGGGAATGTGGTCGACTACAGCATCCTCATCGTCCAGCGGAAGCTTCTGAAAGGTCTCCAGTGAATCTTCGCTAGCGCGTGGGGCTTCATCATCGAATTCGTCCAGCAATACGTCGAACAAGGCGTTACTCCTGAGTTGCCAAAATGACCTAGTTGCTTCTTCTGAGAATGTCTATTCCAGGCGGTATGGTCGTTGGGTTAGCAGACTGATCACACTGGCATCGCAGCACAAGTGCTACAGTCGCTACTACTTCATATTAATTCAAATGTCTAACCGGCGGTGAACAAAACACTACCAACTCTACCACTAAGGAACGACTCTTTCGCATCGAAACAACAAATTGTAAAAATTTGTGATTAGGCAAAATTGACCGTCAATGCCGCAGAAAGGGCGCAGCGCCACAATGCAGGGTTGGCGCAGACTCTAACATGGCTAGGCAAACGACCGGTCTCCTCAATCAAGTTCTGCTGAATGGGTGGAGGGCATGCACGTTTGGCTTCGCCCAACAATCACCTGATTTCATTCAACCCAACTCGATCTACGCCCCTAATTTGCCACCAACGCCGGACATCAACCCGACACATCCTTCAGCGTCGCTACTGCGCAGCCGTTGATTGTTGGCTCAAATCAAGATAACTCGGAACAACTGAACAAACTCAGTCGTCGCGGAACGCTCTGAAGTAGAATTGCAAGCGAACTGTGCGTGCGCCTACAACGTATGCTCTACAGCCGATTAGGTTGGCTCGCCAAAAGTGAGAAATCACCCCCGTGTCGTCAATTTAGACCGGTCTAGTTTTGCCTAGGCGAACCCAATTCCCCGTGTTCCGTCAACAGGTTAGGCGAGCTGTTCGTGCCCTACCCTCCCGTTGACCGTGTTACCATCCCGCTTGTTTCCTACGTGCGGAGGGTCGAAATGTCTCGCTTGTTGAAGGCTTTCCATTTCGAGGTCAACTAATTTTAACTACCCTACTAGGCTGGTCTAGTGTCTTCGCCACAATACTTTCGTCATCTCACCGGGAAAAGTAGGAAATCATGGATCGTTTGTTAAGTTGTGCCTGTGGCGAAAAGATTGTCGTTTCTCAAGCTCAAGCGGGGCAACAAGTCTCGTGTGGATCTTGTGGTGCAGTCGTTCAAGTCCCCACGCTGCGGGGGTTATCCGAGCTTCCACTCGCCCTAGGCACACTACTACCTAAAGCAGGTGCTACGACGGACACTTGGAGTTGGCGAGGTCCAGTGATGGCAGCTTGCCTAGCTGGAGTCTTGGGTTTTGGGATCTTTTCGGCTCGAGAGTTCAACTTCTATCGACTGACCAGAACCAACATGAATGCGGCGATCCACATCCAGGCCGAAACAGAAGGCGTCGACGAGATGAGCCCCGATGCTCTGCTGACGCTTTGGGACGACTATTCGAAACTCTCGCTCGGTCCCAAGCGACCACCTGCATACAAGCAATACAACGATTTCTCTGACAAGTCGTTTCGAGCTGGCTCGATCACGGCAGCCGTCACTGCGTTGCTTGCAGTTATTGCCGCAGGCATGGTTTGGTCGGCAAAGAAGGCCAAACGCGCAGCGTAGCTAGTTGAGCATAAAGAGCTGAGCGAGGCATCGGACGCCTTAACAACAGCTATGGTGTTGGAGTTGCAAGCTTAAAGTCGTTTGAAAACGGTGATGACATCTTGAGTCGCACCGTTGATTAGGTTTGGCTTATCGATCTCATAGCCAAAATCGAAGTAGTCTACGGGTTCCCACAGATCGGCAACCGACTTCTTCAGAGATTGAAACTGCTTCAGCGTGTACGATCGCAAGCGAAGAACATCGTTGATCTTCAGCGTTTCAGTCGGTGTGTAGATGTCGAAGCGGATTCCGAAGCACTCTAGTCGTTTCTTGGCGTCCTTTGAAACGGGCCACATCTGGGTGTTGATGGTTGTTTGCCCTCGCTTTGCCGACCAGGCTTCTTCGTCGTCGGCTTCACCATGAGTTGGTGTCAGGTGGAACCCGAGCACATAAATGCCGCCGGTTCGAATCGCGTTGGCCATCGATACTAAGTGTCCTTTGGCCGCATCTTCGCTCAGGAGGTGGCGAAAGCTGTTGATCGTATTGAAGCCGACGTCAAACGGTTTCTCAACTTCGAAGTCGGACATGTCGCCCACTTGGACTCGTCCCTTGAGTTTCAAGCGTTTGAGTCGAGCGTTGCAGAAGTCGACTGCCTTGTCGTTCAAGTCGATGCCGCCGACGTCGTAGCCTTCCTTACCCAAGCGATAGAGCAAGCGACCTGTTCCGCATGCAGGTTCGAACAATCGCTTGACGCGACCCTTCACGTACTTTTTGAAACAGCCTTTCAAAAAGTTCATTTCAGCGGTGGTGTCACTGCCGAAAACGAGGTCGTAATACTTGGGAAAGTCGTAGATGCTGGCTTTTGTAGTTTTCATGGGCAGACATCGTGGCCATAATCTCACAAATCGTCAAGAGCCGACCCGCTAGCAGCGTACGATAGAAGACTTTTTTGACGCCTACACCGAAAGTTCAATCATGGATTCTTTCCTAAGCCTGCCAGGCGATTCGTTGGATGATAACCAGCTTGTTTGTCTTCGCGATCAAGCCCTTAATCAACATCAGTGGGCGCGGCAGTACGCATTACAGTTAATCCAGTCTGTTCCCGACGAACTTTGGTACAAGGTGCCCGAGGGAATGTCGACTCATCTGGCTTGGCAAGTCGGACACTTGGCGGTATCGCAATACGGCCTGATGCTCTTCCGACAACGCGGCCGCGCCGAAGGGGATGTCGAATTGATGCCAGGCTGGCTGAGAAAACAATTTGGTCGAGGCTCACAACCGATGGCCGCCAGTGATTCCGCTCCGAAGCCTGCGGAGCTGCTGGAAAGGCTGACGCAAATACATCAGCAGTCGATCGCCGAAGTCGCGAAGCTTTCAGCCGCGACTTTGAAAGAGCCCTGCGACATGCCCTACTGCGTGTATCCGATCAAGCTGGGAGCATTGATGTTTGCTCCGATTCATGAAGGCATCCATGCAGGACAGATCGGTTTGGTCCGTCGTGGTCTTGGTCTCGATCCCATACGATAAAGGCGTAGACGATGCTTCGCAAATTGAAGTGGATCTGCTTTGGGTTATTGCTTTTGCTCATTATGATTCTGTGCCTACAGAATCTCACTACGATACAGCTACATTTCCTATTCACTAAAGTAGAGCTGCCGCAAGCGATCGTCATCCTGCTCGTGCTGTTAATTGGCTTCGCGATGGGAATTTTGGCCAGCACTTTGTGGAAGTATCGCGCCTGGCGAGCTCGTGCTCAACAGGAAAAGCTCCAGCAACAAAAGAAACAACAAGAAACGAATAAAGAGAGTACGACATGAGCATTCCAGCAGATACCGTTGTCAGCCAGCTTCAGTGGCGCTATGCAGTTAAGAAATTTGATTCCACCAAGAAGATTGACGCACCTACGTGGCAAGCGCTGGAGCAAGCGTTGATTCTCAGTCCTAGCAGCTATGGCTTACAGCCTTGGCGATTCTTGGTGGTGACCGCTGCCGATGTGAAGTCGCAGATGCCCGCTCTATCGTGGAATCAGACTCAGCCTCAAGACTGTTCGCACATGGTGGTCTTCACTGCCAGAGAAAACCTGGATGCGGCTTACTTGGATAACTACATCGCTTACACTGAGTCCTCGCGTGGACTTGCGCCGGGAACCCTGGCAGGCTTTAGGAAGATGTTGGCATCGTCAGTTGAGTCGATGCATTCGCATTTCGACTGGAACTGCCGACAAGTCTATATTGCTTTAGGCCAGTTGATGGCTGCGGCTGCCATGGTGGGTGTGGATAGTTGTCCGATGGAAGGCATTTCGGCCGAAGGCTACGACAAATTGCTCGGACTATCTGGAAGTGGTTATCGCACTGTCGTTGGATGTGCGTTGGGTTACCGCGATCCGTCCGATGCATACGCTTCAGCCAAGAAGGTGAGATTCGCAACGGAGATGGTGTTGCAGCGAGTCTAGTTCGCGGCTGAACTCAAAAACAAATCCGCCCTGACCGCTTCAGGCCAATGCAATGACGGCATAAGTTGCTTGACATTTACGCTTTGGTCTGACAATGGTGTCATTGCTCAACTTGCCTAAGCCGAGCGTCCGTAACGCACGAACAATTTAGACCGCATCATAGATGCTCGCTCGTTCAGTCAACTGGTTGTTTGTGGACGATAGAGGCATCTATCATGCGAAAAACTACTGGCTGCAACAATCTACGACGACTAGCGGTTCAATCCAATGTTGGGCACCTACGGCTGCACGCTGCGGTGGCGGTGGGTCTGTTATGCGTAGTAGGCTGCCAGTCCGGTTCTGGATTACAGAGATTTGGGTTGTTGCGTAGCTCATCGTCCCAGTTGCCCTCAAAGAAGGACGGGTTGATTGCCACGTCTAAGCCAGCACCCGCGACCAAGCCAGTAACATCACCAGAAGTATCCAAGCTCTCGCTTGCCGCATATGAGGCTGATGTTGAAACGTCCAGCAACGCGGCTATCAAAACCACAGAGTTAGAAACACCGTCTACAGAGCTTCTGCTTGCTTCGCGTCGAACTGCAGTTACAGAAGCAGTGAAGTTCGACTTTACACAGCAACCATCACGGACGACTGCGAGCGACGAGTCCGCTGTTGATGCTAAAGGTAGTGCAAAAGTTGGTGAGGATTCGTCAGCTTCGGATTCCAACAAGAACTCGAAGGCTGGTGTGGCTACAACCGATTCAATTGCAGATCCAGCATCCATGGCTGAATCGACAATGAATTTGGAGTCGCTTGAGGCTATTGCACTCAGCAGTAATCCTTCCATTGCTCAGCAGCAAGCGATTGTCGAATCGATGCGAGGTCGTTGGGTTCAAGCGGGGTTGCGACCAAATCCGTCCTTAGGATTTAGCGGTCAGCAATTGTTCAGCAATGGACAAGCCGAACAAATTGGCCTGTACGCGGGACAGCGCGTCATTCGAACTGAGAAGCTAACGGCGAGCCAGATTGTGGTCTGCCGTGAAATGGATGTTGCCATGCAACAACTCGCTACGCAGCAGCAGCGAGTCCTGACCGATGTTCGATTGAGATTTTACGAAGTCTTGATTGCTCAACGTCGCAAACAAGTCACCGAAGAACTTGTGAAGATCGCACAAGAGAGTCTCAATAAGACGAACTCGCTACTCGAAGCTGAACTCGGTACCAAGATCGATGTGCTTCGATCCACCGTGGAGCTACAGGAAAGCAAACTGCAGCTCGAAACAGCCAAGAACCAACTGGAAGCCGCTTGGAAGCAATTAGCAGCGGTCGTCGGTCAGCCAGGTCTACCCGTCGAGACCATTCGAGGCAACGTCGATCCGCAAATTGAACTAGAAGCCGAATCACTTCGTCGGCAACTGTTGGCGGAGAGCCCAGAAATTGTAACCACAGTCGCCGAACAGCAACGTGCACACGCTCAACTGCATCGAGCTATGGTTGAGCCCTTGCCCGATGTTGATGTGCAATCGATTGTGCAATACGACAATGCTACACGAGGTCCCAACGCTAGTCTGCAAGTCAGCATGCCAATCCCATTCTGTAACAAGAACCAGGGAGCGATCGCTGAAGCTCGCATGCAACTGATCGCTGCTCAGTTCGCTCAGCAGAAGATGGAACTTGGATTGCAAGAACGCCTAGCCTCGGCTTGGCAACGTTACCAGTCAGCACTGGCGCAGGTCAAAGGCTTTTCTGCCGAGGATGGAATTCTGCAAAACAGCCGCAAGACATTGGACCTGATTCGCAAGGCCTACGACGCTGGCGAAATCGGCTCTCTTGAGCTAATCACTGCTCAACGAATCTACTCGCAAACAAGTTTGCAGTACCTGAGCGCCCTGTCGGATTACTGGGCGGCTAAGATCGAGCTGGAAGGCCAACTGCTCAAGGGCAGCCTTCAGAATCAGCAATAGACAAGATTCTAGCGTTGGTGGTTGCCCTTTGGTTTTAAGGCCGAAGGCCTGGGCCAGGTAAATCGCTGGTCCTTCGGCCCGAAATCCCAGAAATATCGAGTCTGTGTACAATAACGTCCTGATGACTTTCTACTGAAGATGGTTCGTTGGGAATTCTCTAGATGTACTCGCAATCGATAGTTCGCTTTCTTGTCACGGTTCTTTTGGTAATGTCAGCAACAAGATGTTGGTGTGACCAGCGTCCGAATATCGTCATTCTGTATGCAGATGACATGGGCTATGGCGATTTAGCTTGTCAGAACCCTGATTCAAAGATTCCAACGCCGAACTTGGATCGACTGGCTAGCCAAGGCATGCGATTCACGAACGCACATAGCTCGTCGGGTGTCTGTACACCAAGTCGTTATGCGATGCTGGAAGGTCGGTACCATTGGCGCAAGTTTCATGGAATCGTCAACAGTTTCGATCCGCCGATTCTAGATTCAGAGAAGACAACACTTGCCGAGTTGCTCAAGAAGAAAGGCTATGCGACCGCGTGTATCGGGAAATGGCATTTGGGATGGGATTGGGAAGCGATCAAGCGCCCGGGAGCTAAACCCCAAGGTCAAGGCGATCAAGCAAAGGGCTTTGCAGCCGACGCATTTGATTGGAGTAAAGCAATTCCTGGTGGCCCTTTGGATCATGGATTCGATTTGTACTTTGGCGACGATGTACCAAACTTTCCACCCTATGCTTGGATCGAAAACGATCGTGTGATTACGCCACCAACAGTGTCGCTTGCAACGCCGAAGAAGACTGCCGAGGGTAACTGGGAGGCAAGGCCTGGGCCATCTGTAAAGGATTGGGACTTCTGGGATGTAATGCCAAAGCTATCCGACCGCTACGTAGACTGGATTCACCAACAAAGCGACGACAAGCCCTTCTTTCTTTATTGTCCCTTCACTTCGCCTCACGCGCCGATTGTTCCAACTTCTGATTTTGAAGGTAAGTCCAAGGCTGGAGGTTTCGGCGACTTTCTCTTTCAAACGGACGATACGGTGGGTCGAGTTCTCAAGGCTTTGGATGAAAAGGGTTTTACGAAGAACACCATCGTGATCTTCAGTTCTGACAATGGTCCCGAAACTTACGCCTACGAGCGAGTGCGAAAATACGAGCATCGAAGTATGGGGCCTCTACGCGGCTTGAAGCGTGATTTGTACGAGGGCGGTCATCGCGTTCCCATGATCATTCGCTGGCCAACGATGGTAGCAGAAGGTGTAACGCACGATGGGTTGATCAGTCAGATTGATTTGTACGCAACCATCGCAGGTGTTCTTCAAGCTGAGATACCCGAGGGGTCTGCAGAAGATAGTTTCGACCAGTCGTCTATGCTAAAAGGGCAGCCGAGTGCTCGAAAGGCCATGGTTCACAATACGAATGCAAATGGCTATGCGATTCGCAACGAAGATTGGGTTTTGATCGACCACAAGACTGGCTATGTGAGTAAATCGCCCGATTGGTACGAGAAGCAGCAAGGCTATCAAGCTCATTCGTCACCGGGAGAACTGTACAATCTTCGCGACGACCTTGCTCAAAAGAACAATCGTTATGAGCAGGAGCCCGAGCGAGTCATGCAACTAAAGAAACTGCTTGAAGAGATTCGAGCTAACGGACAAGCTCGTTAGTCGTTGTTCGTTTGTTGAAGTTTTTAGTTGCAGTTCGAAATTTCGTTTGCTTCAGTCGTTTAGTCAAGCTTACTCCTTATTACTTACTCCTTACACCTTACTTTCAAGGACTCATCATGAGTGCAGAGATGTTGGCTCGCAATTTAGGGATCGAATTTCCCGAGCAAAAGCCTGGATATTTGAACATGTGTATCCGCACAGGTAATCTGCTGATCACCTCGGGACACGTCAGCAATATGAAGGGGATTCTAGGCAAGGATCTGAGCGTGGAGCAAGGCTATCAAGCTGCCAAAGAGTGTGCGATTAAGATTCTTCAGTCGGTTCACCACTTGAATGGAACTTTAGATGGGCTGCGCGTTATCAAGCTCTTGGGCTGCGTTTACTCAACTGGAGAATTCACAGATCAGCACTTGGTGATCAATGGTGCTTCAGACTTGCTGCACGAGATCTTTGGAAAGACCGGTGATGGCTATCATGCGCGCAGCGCTCTGGGCTTTGCTGCATTACCCACTGGAGCGGCCGTTGAAGTTGAGGCAATCTTCGAGGTTAAGTAGCATACCGATCAGGCTAGCGGCCATCCATTTTTTGAACCGCAGGCGCTAGTTTTGCTTTCTGGGATTTCGGGCCGAAGGCCCAGCAATTTACATAGCCCAGCCCATCGGGCTGGGTGATGGAGCATGAGTACGTCAAGGGCCAACGGCCCACTGGTTGCAGGCAAACCAGTGGGCCGTTGGCCCTTTGCTTTTTCTCGTGAATTGCGTTCCCAGCCCTGTAGGGCCCTACAGGGCTGGGCTAGGTAAACGGACAGGCCTCGGCCTTAAATCCAAAATGCACAATCAAGGATAGGACGGAACGATTACGCTTTCGCCGCCATCTCGCGAGACCATTGCATCAAAGGTCGCCTTGTCGATGGTTACCGGAAGCGAGATCACCGATCCGTCACAGATGGCAACTTGGAAGTACTTGTCTTCGTTTTGGATAAGCTGATAGGCTTCATCTGCGGTCAGCGTTTGGGGAGCGGCCCAAGGCGCTGTATGCTTCACCAACATGATGGCAAGTATGGTGTTGGATAGACCGTCATGAACGTCAGCAAAATTGGTGTGGGTTCCATCAATGAAGACGGGATTTCCTCGCTGAACTTTCGTTGGTGCTGAAATGATGAACACATTTGCTTCACGAGATCCCGGAGGAAGGTTGGCTTGGATCGACTGGAGGTAGAATGGAGCTGGCCCCTGTAGAACGCTGTTACCCGGTGCATCCCAGGGCTGCATGTTAGTAAAGTCTATTTGGCTATAGGTCGAACTTGATTCGCAGAAAGGCAAAAGGCTTACCGACCACGACCAGACTTTTTCACCCTTCGAATTGATCGCGAACGGGGCAGGCATTTTCTTATAGGTCGCCTCATAGTTGTGAACAGCCAGTGCGATCTGCTTGAGATTGTTCTGGTCTTGCATCCTCTTTGCAGCATCTCTTGCGGCGCTCACTGCGGGGATCAACAATGCCGCCAAGACACCGCAGATTAGCAATCCAAGTACCAGAATCACGCCCAGGATAATCAGGACGATCTTCATCGTCGAACCACCGCCGCTAGGAGCCGGCGCTGGATAGGGATTGCCCTGTGGTGGGCCGAAGCCTTGTGGTCGAGCGCCTTGAGGCTGTGGAGAAAACTGAAACGGATCTTGAGGCATTCGGGCGACTCCACACTGGGCTTAAATAGTTGGTAGAAATGCGTTTATAGAGCTGGATCAAGGATAGGACGGAATGTTCACGATTTCGCCGCCATCACGCGTGACCATTGCATCAAAGGTCGCCTTGTCGATGGTGACTGGGAGCGAGATCACCGATCCGTCACAGATGGCAACTTGGAAGTACTTGTCTTCGTTTTGGATGAGCTGATAGGCTTCATCGGCGGTCAGCGTTTGGGGAGCGGCCCAAGGTACTGAGTGCTTCGCCAACATGATGGCAAAAATGGTGTTGGAGGTTCCGTCCATAATTTCAGCCAACTTTGTGTGGGTCCCGTCAATGAAAAGCGGATTTCCTTGAGGTAATTTCGTTGGTGCTGAAATGATGAAGATATTGGCTTCGCGAGATCCTGGTGGATGGTTGGCTCGGATCGACTGGAGGTACGCTGGCGCTGCCCCCTGAAGAACGCTGTTCCCCGGTGCATCCCACGGCTGCATGTTCGTAAAGTCAATCTGATTGTAAATTTGTGTTGACTCGCAATAAGGCAAGAGGCTAACCGACCACGACCAGACTTTTTCACCCTTGGAATTGATCGCGAAAGGCGCAGGCATCTTCTTGTAGGCCGATTCATAGTTGTGAATAGCTAACGCGACCTGTTTGAGATTATTCGAGTCTTGCATCCTCTTGGCTGCATCTCTAGCGGCGCCCACTGCCGGAATCAACAAAGCCGCTAAGACACCACAGATTAGCACTCCAAGTACCAGAATCACGCCCAAGATGATCAGGACGATCTTCATCGTCGAACCACCGACGCTAGGAGCCGGCGCTGGATAGGGATTGCCCTGTGGTGGCCCGAAGCCTTGTGGTCCAGCTCCCTGAGGCTGTGGAGAAAACTGAAACGGATCTTGGGACATTCGGGCTACTCCACATTGGGCCTAGGGAACTAGTAGAATGGCGTTCTCTCGACGCCTTGAAAGACACTGGCGGGCAGACAGTTCGTCAAAACCTGCCGCGCAGAGGATATAGCAACAACCTTACGTTTTCAATAGAGCCAACCAATATGTCTGTCACACCTCGATGGTTTATCATCACTTTTGCGGTCACCTTTTTCGCTACTTGCTGTCGAGCGCAGGAGAAAGTTGATGTCTCGAAGCTTGATCCAGCGATGGCTGCAAGTAAAGCTGCGGCCGCCGAGTTGGTTTGGTACGACGTGACCGAGTTCGGAGTCGAAGGCCGCATCTTGCCGGACCAAGAGCGAAAGAGTTGGTTTGATCGCCTTCCCAAATCGGCCGAGGGAGTTGTTCCCAATCCAGTGTGGAACCTGAGTCGTGATAGCGCTGGCATGATGGTGCGTTTCAAGACGGACGCAACGGCAATCAGCGTCCATTACAAACTGACCAAAGCTAAGTTGGGTATGCCTCACATGCCCGCGACCGGTGTCAGCGGTATCGACTTGTATGCGCGTGATACCGACGGGAAGTGGAAGTGGGTGCAGGTCTCCAAGCCTGATACGCAAGAGGTCAAGGTCGAGGTAATTAAGGGGCTAGCTCCAGGCCTGCGCGAAGTAGCTGCGTATTTGCCTCTTTATAACGGAGTCGAGTTTCTGAAAATCGGCGTCGCCAAAGCAAGTCAATTCGAAGGCCTACCACCTAGAGATAAGCCTGTTGTATTTTATGGAACCAGCATTACTCACGGTGCCTGCGCTAGCCGGCCAGGGATGGTTCACACCGCGATCCTTGGACGCAGGCTGGATATGCCAGTGGTGAATCTGGGCTTTTCTGGCAATGGACGCATGGATCAAGGAGTCGGAGAATACTTGGTTCAAATCGATGCGGCAGCTTACGTGATCGATTGCTTACCCAACATGCAGCCCAAAGATGTTACCGAAAAGTGTGCCGCGCTGGTCAAACAAATTCGCGAGAGTAAGCCTGCGACGCCAATTGTGTTAGTCGAGGACCGCAGGTTCACCAATGACTGGATCACTCCAGAAAAGCATGCCTTCCACACTGCTAACCATGCGGCCCTGCGATCTGCCTTTGATGGACTGGTTGCCGAAGGTGTTCGCAATCTGTTTTACATAGAGGGCGATCACTTGTACGGCGACGATACCGAGGGAGCTACCGACGCATCGCACGCCAACGATCTTGGCTTCATGCGTCAGGCCGAAATCTTTGAACCCATTTTGCTTAAAGCACTGGGTAAGTAGCACATCACTCGTCAGCTGAACTTTAAAGAGAATGTGGATTTGTTGTGATTTGATTGGCTCTACTTCAGGTTGTGCTATCTCGGTAGAGCTCCCGGATTCTACGGTTTTTGAATGATTTACAGGTTGTTAATGCTGGCGGAAAACCCTTTCGAAACACTGCGGGTAACCGCCGATCTCCCCTATTAGTAGTGCAAGCGAATTTGGCGTGTTTTAGTAATGGACGATTAGTCTGGGTACAGACGGATGAGTCCAATCACTGTTGAATTCTGACGTTGAGTTCTCCTTGCCTTGAGTGATTTAGGATGATCGCTCAGCCCCAACATAGCCAGTCATGGAGGACTGCGATGATTAAACTGTGTTTCTCTGCGCTTACGTGCGCACTAGTAACGTTGATCGGCTTAAGTAGCGCCAAGGCCGAAGGTCCATGGGCGTTTCAATATGAATCGCTGTTCATGAAATTACATACATCACACGGTGCTTCTACAGATAACGCTCTAGGGCTTGATCCTGCGAATCGATTTGCCCTAAGCTACGTGCGTGACACCAACGTAGGTGCTCGTATAACCTACTTTGATTACGATCACAGTGGTACCTTCACCGCTCCCGGTGGTACACGCTTGATTTCATTGGATATGCAGAATACGGACTTCGAGATTTTCAAGCGATTTAACCTAAGCAGCCAAACTACCCTTGAGGCTAGCGGCGGCTTGAGGAAGTCGGTCAACGAAGTTTTCTTCCCAACTGTTTTCGAGCCAAACCATTTCAACGGTCTAGGCGGTTTTGTAGGATTTCGTGGAACGACAAAGATCTTTACAGGCGGCGATCTCTATGCTCGTGGAAAGTATGCCATCCTGGGTGGCAACGGTGTGCATGACGGTAACGCCGTCAACACTCCACGTCGCTACGATGAAAGTCGTACTCAATCCGAGTTAGCATTCGGTTACCAACACTCAATTTCCATGGCACGTTTTATCGTAACACCTCACGTTGGTGCGGAATGGATGAACCTCTCGTCGTACCTAGTGGATCCGGTTGACGAGCATCCAGAAGGAAACATGATGCTCGGTGGATTGACTTGCGGAATCAATGTGAACTTCTAAGGCATCCGACCTTTTGATTTTCGCGATCAAAGATAACCCGGTGGCATGGCTACCGGGTTTTTTTGTTGTTGCATAGTTCTGCTGTGATCAGCATTGCCAGTCCGCACTGGTCAATTACTTGCGTGTTTCGACAGGTTTGCGGCGTTTGGGAAAGAGCTCTTTGCACAGCGGACAGACCGTTCCGTCACAGCCGCGGGCGGTGCAGTGTTCGCGGCCGTAATAGATGATTTGAAGATGAAGCTTGTTCCATGACGGTTCTGGAAACAGCTTCTTCAAATCCTGTTCGGTCTGCTCGACACTTTTTCCGTTGGTCAGCTCCCAACGTTGAGCCAATCGATGGATGTGCGTGTCGACGGGAAAGGCGGCGACTCCAAAGGCTTGACACATGACAACGCTGGCGGTCTTGTGGCCGACTCCTGGCAATTCTTCCAAGGCTTCGAAACTTGCCGGGACCTGCCCATCGTGCTTGTCGCAAAGTATCTGCGAAAGTTGCTTGATTGCCTTGGCCTTTCTTGGCGCGAGTCCCAACCTGCGGATGACCTCTAGAATTTGATCCTCTTCGACGCGAGCCATCGCTGCCGGAGTTTTGGCGAGCTTCCATAAGTTGGGCGTAACCGTATTGACCATTTTGTCGGTGCATTGTGCGCTGAGCAAAACGGCGATCAGCAACGAGTAGGAGTCGTGGTGATCGAGTGGAATCGGCGGGGCGGGATAAAGCTGGCTCAAATACCCGAGAATGGTCTCGGCACGCTGCTTGCGGTTCATCGAACTTCTTGAAAAACTAAGGGAAACAAGGCGACAACAGAGGCTTGTTCTGCTATATTCGCAACCATTAGGGCTCTCTGAGATCTCACTCGAAAGCCCGGGAAATCTAATTAGAGTACCATTTCATTTCGAGCTCCCTTCCCATGAAGAAATCATCTCGGCAATCATCTCGTAGAACGTTTATTCGTAACACTTCCGCACTCTCAGCCGCTGCTTTGATCGGCGGAGTTCATACACAGACCAGTCGCGCTAGCACGATGGTCAATTCGCAAATGAACGCGGCAATCATCGGAACCGGTGGTCGTGGCAACGATCACATCGCGGAAATGATCAAGGCTGAAAACGCTACGATCACTCACATCTGCGAGGTTGATGCCAGTATAGCAGCCAGCAAAGCGAGCGCGATAGAAGGCAAGCAAGGCTCGAAGCCCGAGATCGTTCCAGACATTCGCAAGCTCTTGGAAAACAAATCGATCGACGTCGTCACTGTGGCCACACCCAACCACTGGCACGCTCTAGCTGGAATCTGGGCCATGCAAGCTGGCAAGCATGCCTATATCGAAAAGCCTGTCTGCTACAGCATCGAAGAAGGCACCGCCCTGGTCGCCGCGGCTCGCAAGTACAATCGTATGTGCCAAGTCGGTACACAGTGCCGAAGTAGCACCGCTTGTATCGAAGCCGCGCAGTTCATTCAGTCCGGCGGCATAGGCGATGTGAAGTTCGCTCGTGGGTTGTGCTACAAGCGCCGCGCGTCGATAGGCCCGATCGGCGATTATCCAGTACCTGAGAGCGTTGACTTTGACCTGTGGAGCGGACCGGCTGAGTTCACAACTCCCAAGGTGACTCGGCCCAAGTTCCACTACGATTGGCACTGGCAACGACAGTTCGGCAATGGTGACTCGGGCAATCAAGGTCCACACCAAACAGACGTGGCTCGATGGGGATTGGGTATCGATACGCATCCCAATGCCATCCTTTCCTACGGTGGACGCTTGGGCTATCAAGCAGAAAAGAACGATCCCAATTTCGTTGACGCTGGCGACACCGCCAATACGCTGGTCACAGTCTTCGATTACGGCGACAAGTGCATCGTGTTCGAGACTCGCGGACTAAGCGTCGATGATTCGGCGGACGAAGAGCTGAACCGGTTGTTTGACTCCAAGACCGGCAACAAAGTCGGCGTCGTCTTCTACGGATCCAAGGGCTACGTGGTCCAGCGATCCTATGAGTATTGTGTTGCCTATGACAAAGAATTTAACGTCATCAAAGAGTTCAAAGCCAAGGGCGGTTTGAATACGGCTCACTTCGTCAATTTCTTGTCAGCCTGCGAGAAGGGTGACCACAAATTATTGAACGCTGATGTTCGCGAAGGCCACCTCTCGGCGGGGCTGAGCCACCTTGGCAATATCTCGTACTATCTCGGCGAAAAGACTCTGGTGACCGCAGAAGAACTTAAGAAGTCGTTGGGTGGAATCCGTAGCTTGGACGACAACTCGGCAACCGTCGATCGTACCGTCGCTCACCTTACGAAAAATGGAGTCGACTTAGGCAAGTACAAGCTATCTCTTGGGGCCTTGCTCAAGTTTGACCCAACCAAGGAAGTCTTCACGAACAACGAAGAAGCGAACAAGATGTTGGGACGCAAGTATCGACCTGGATTCGAATGCCCTAAAGCAGCTAGCGTCTAAGTCGAAGTTAGTCTTGAACAATTCAGAAGATAGTAAAGCCAACCCAGCGGGCGATTCATTCCTGCTGGCTTAGTGGCATCTCGAAATGTCAAATCTCTACGAGATTGTCCAATGACTTGCCTCAGGTCCTAGTGGAACAGTCGCAGAGTTTCGAAGTCGTGGCGGAGAATCTCCTTCGATGGAACGTCTAGCCATTTGCCCAGGAGGGTGGCGTAGACTTGACGAAAGTCTATCAAGCTCTTTAGGTCGCCATCGACCAAATCGCTCATGTCAGGAGTGTCGCCGATCAGGCCTCCGCGTACGGGACTGCCAGCCAGGAACAGCGGCCCAGATGAGCCGTGGTCGGTACCTGCCGAATCATTCTCTGCCGCGCGACGACCAAACTCGCTAAAGGCGAGCACCACTACGCGATCATCGAGCTTGGCCGCTTTGAGATCGTTCAGGAACGCCTTCAAAGCCTCTGAGAATTCCCCCAACAAACGAGAATGCGAGGACTCTTGATTCGCATGCGTGTCATACCCCGATTGGATCGTGTAAAAGACTCGCGCCGTGTTCCCTCCGCGAAGAAGTTGGGAAACGAACTTGAGCTGACTTGCCAATCCCGAGTCTGGATAACTGGCTGTTGATCCGGATTTTTGATTCTGCTGTGCAAAGGCCTTCGCCGCTGATTGTGCAGTTACCGACTGTTTGCGAACAAATTGCTCGATGTCATTCAAATTGCGGCTCGTTATGGGACTCGGAACGGCTGACTGCATCGAAGACAACTCGAGCTGCAAATCTTCCGCGCGAGACAGACTAATTGCGCTCGATCGACGTCCCCATAATGCGACTGGCGTTTCCTGCCCACCGACGAAGATCGCATTCTGGGCTGTCGAAGCTTCGTTTGGCCGCTCAACATCTTCCGCCGCATAATCCAGTGCTGAACCAAGCCAGCCATAACCGCCGTGATCTGCGCTGTCGATACTCGCCGTTTGCCAAATCTTCATACTACTGAAGTGCGAGCGATTGGGGTTGGGATATCCTACGCCTTGAACGATAGCAAGCCGATCATCCTCAAACAACTCGAATGCCGCCTTCATGCTTCGATGCAAACCGACATGGTCGTTCAGCTTGTGCAGTTCACTTGTCTTCTGAAATAGTAACTTGCGAGCCCTGGCGTAGCCGTCGTCGGCGTAGGGAACCACGGTGTTGATTCCATCATTGCCTCCATCCAGTTGGATAACCACCAGTACTTTTTCGTCGGCAGACGCGCCGGAGGCGCTCGCTGTACTGGCGAACAAGCTGGGTAACAAAGGCGAGAACGATACCAATGCACCGCCTCCCGCGACCTTCAAGAACTCACGTCGAGATGTCATGGTACGCCTACCTTTATTAAGAAGTGATTCCAAAAAGAAGTGATTCCAAAACCAGTTAAAAAGTGTGAACCAACCGCAGCGATTGCCCTTTGCATTTCGGCCGCACAAATAAAACGAGCAATTGCGCCGAGTTACGCCAAGTAGTAATCTGGGCTAGCCATCAGCCGTGCAATCATATGGGACAATGGCGTCTCCGAGCTGTTCAAGTCGCCGATGACGATAGACACCTGTTCCGCGGTGCTTGTTCCGTAGAGCAATGTAGCTAGCCATTGAGCCCGATCGCGTAAATGACTTCCAACAGCGTATTGTTCTAGTAGCTTTACGAGTGAAGACTCCACCCGTGCAGGGTCGCTGGATTGCCAAAGCTGTCCCATCGCCAAAGCACTGGCAAAATTGCAGCGCGCGACTATCGACCGAGATCCCAACCAAGATCGGCCGCCATTCCACCCGCCAACGTTGGGTGGGTAGAACAGATCTTGCCCCATGCGTGTCGACCACTCCGACAGCTGCAGAGTGTTTGGTGGCGGATCGTCCAATTCCAGCGCCTTCACTGCGGAGATCACACTCTCCGTTGGGCTCGTAATCCTGGTGCGTAAGTTGTTTGCAGAAAAGAAACGCTCTGATTTCAGTACCGTTTCAACCGCCCAACCAATATTCAAGTCTTGACGCTGAAGCCCTGCGGCTAAATCCGCCAACGCGGCCTCATCATACGTGTTCTCGCCCATGAATGTCGAGCAGATTCGCCACGCCAATCGTCTGGCGGTTGCAGGATGCTCCAATGTTCGCTGCAACAATCCGTCACCGTCCAGCGTCAATCGCGATCCAAATATTTCGAGCTGGCCATCATCATGTCGCGACTCCTGATATACGAATTCGTCTTTTTTGATTGTCCAACCCGTTAAAGCTCGTGCGGCGGACTGGATATCATTCTCGCTGTAGTTGCCGATTCCAAGTGTGAATAGCTCTAGCAACTCTCGCCCCAAGTTCTCGTTGGGGTGCCCTTTGCGATTCGCATCAGCGTCCAGCCACTTCAACATAGCAGGCTGCTTCAAAGTTGCGGAAAGCAGCTTCCCAAACGGTCCACGCGAGTGAGTTCTTAGGAGCTGGTTCTGATCGTGCATCCACAGCAGATTTTCCACTTTCCGATTACTGGTAGCGAAGTGGTTGTGCCACATCAATGTCAGTCGCTCGCCGAGTGGATCAGGGGACTTCAGCATCCTGAGGAACCACCAGGCCTTCAGACGAATGGCACTGTTCGATGCAACCGCAGCTTGCGCAATGTTCTGCGACAGGGCTTCAAATTCGGCATTGAATTTCGAACGCTCATGCCCGCTCAAAAGGCGATGAATGGCTGCCTCTGGGCCCTCTCTCAAATCGCGTTGGACTTCGCTCCAACTTGCCGCGAAAGCAGCGCGACGATGCAAATGGACGACGCGCTCGACATTCCAAGGGGCTTCGTTCTTAGGCTGATAAGGGGTCCAAGCAGACATGGTTCTGACTCCAAGGCATAAGGTGATGGATCACTCGTCAAACTTGGGGGTGAATTCGCCTAGATCCAAGGTCTCGCCCGATTGAACGGTGAAGTCCTTGTAAGGTCCATCAATTCTTCCGCCGATCAGTAAACGGTACGTGGCGCCGGGGATCAGAGCCGGGAACGTGTGGTATCTATCTATACCTTCTTGAACCTCTTGAGGGTTTCCATAGTTGATTCGATCCAAGTTGGCGACAAAGTCGGAATCCGCCAGCGTCTTCCCTGCTTTCATTGCGTCAAAATCATACTTCATCTCGCCAGGTGTCAGGACGAAGTAGAGCACAGGGGAGAATTGCCTATCTACTCTATCCAGAATGAATTTGGCTTTTGCCGATCCGCATGGCTTGAGGACAACGCTCATAGGCTCTTTGGAAGCTCGCAAATTGACCATCGCCCCGAGCTTATTGCGCGGATCTAAGAAGTAAACCGGATGCTCCTGATCTGCTGTCAGTCCCTTGAGTCGAAAGGTGCCGCCCAGTGTTGGCCCCGAAACTCCACGCCACTCCCCTGTGTAATCCCAGACGTCCAGGTTCGTAGCCAGAACCGCGTTGTTAATCGGCTTGCCCTGCTCGTCGACGATCTTACCGCTTACCTCATGGCCTGGTTTGATTCGGATTTCGACCTCGATGGAATCGTTCTCCTTGCTTGTGTTGACTTCGTGGAGTGCGTGAGCATAGACGCGACTACCGCCTGGTTTGCCCGATTGGATTTCACGACTAAGCTTGTGTTGCAAGATATAGTTTGCGTCCTTCTTCTTGACCAACAACGTTCCGCGCCCGTGAGGCACGGCGAAAGTAAAGTTGCCGTTCGCGTCTGTAGTCTGCTGAGCCTGCCAACCAGTGACGACATTCGCGGGCATGCCGCTTTGAACTCCCGCTTCGAATGTGATCGTAGCTCCTTCAACTGGTTTGTCTGACCCCTCTTCCAAGACCCGACCTCGCACGAGTGACACACGCGGAACCTTGATGTTGACTTCGCGAGTCAGTTCGCTGTTTTCCCAAGTGATACGTTCTGTCTGTCGCGCCATGTAGGGAACTCCGCTTGGTGGATAGGCAGACACTCCGAATCGAATGCCTGGATTGGGCAGGACACGATACTTGCCTTCTGCGTCGGTAACGCCTTCCACCGACATCATCGAACCAAACTCCTGTTGGCTGGCCCAAATCGAGATCTTGGCTCCAGGGACTGGTTCGCCTGAATCCTCATACGTGATGGTGCCTGTAAAGACTTTTGCCGAACCAAGGGCGATGACAGCTTCTTCTCCTGGCTTGGTGTTTTTCACCAGAGCCCGATACGTTCCATCGCGTGGACCGCGTTGTTCAGGTTCGCCAGTATTAATTGCAATATCCTGGGGAGCGAATCGCTTGCTGTTGACAAGCGACATGTAAATTCCATGGTCTTTGGGAAGACCGGTCAGTTTGAATCGCCCCGAAGCATCGGTGGTGACACTTGGCACCCAAGCGGCTGGACGCTTCACGTCGGGCTTGCTGCGAAAGCCTACCCCGCTCTCGAACATCCGCTCAAGTGCAGCAGCCGGGTTGATGACAGCTTCGATCTGAAGCGATTCGTTGGCAGCAGGTTGTCCTTCAACGTCTATCAACTTGCCTTCGACGATTCCTTCCTCGTGCAACTTTACGTCGATCGTCGACAGCCCATCTAAAGGAAGAATACTCGGTCCGCCAAGCAGTTTCCAGCCTATTCCGTAACCGTCACGCCGCGCGATCAGAAATCGAACATTCTGTGGATTGCTATCCGTCGGGAGAATGTTGTCATCGATTTGGCAATGCCCCTGAGCATCTGTCATTGACTCAATAAAGAGCTTCATCTCTCCCTTCTCAAGATCGTATCCCACCACCGCAACATGCGTGCTGGCGGAAACGCTGCCGTCTGGAAGAGTGACCACGACTAACATCTTGCCTTGTTGTGCCTCGTCTTCCTTAGATTGCGATACAGCTTGCGTTTCAGCATTGCCGCTCTGGGCCGTCTCGCCGGCGATCGCTTTCTGCTTAGGTACACCTACTAGGCCTACAGTTAGTGTTCCAGCCATTCCGACCGTGATAACAGCGATCATCAAGAGGTGGCCTACTCGCGTCGATAAGCTCCGTGAAGTGTCCAAGATGCGCTCGACACGCCGAGCGAGTATGCTTCGGAGCGAAACAATCCCGACTCCTGCTGCTGCTACAGCAGCGGCCGAAACGTCGGCGGAAAGCTCGGCAATATCAACCAAGCGGTGTGCGTAGTCGTGACGATTGGCACCATTCGACACGACAATGTCGTCGCAAACTTCCTCTGCAGCGATCTCAATACGTCGCGAGAGCATCCACATCAGCGGCTGGAACCAATAGATGGCCGTCGTGACCTGACGTGCCAAATTCCAATGACAATCGAGTCGGCGAAGGTGAGCCAACTCGTGGACCAACACGTCTCGCATTGGCAAGTTGAGATCGTCGTCAGGTAACAAAATGCAGGCATGTTTTGCAAGTCCGATGCCTGCTAAACACGGGCTCGAAATGAACGGACTGATCATTACATCAGGGGTAGAAACAGAAAGCTCGTTCGCAAGTCTGTGGCATAACTGCGTTGTCGACGCGTCGGCACATTCGGCTTCACGAACGAGTTTGGACATCTTCAACCAAGAGCTCGCAAGCCGCGCGAGCAGGCATCCGCTAACTAACACCCACGCGAGCAACACGAATGGAGACGCGAGTCCCAGCCAATAGACTTCGAAAAGTATCCATTCGCTGGCGGCAGTCGTACTGGTTTCGATCGCACTACTTGATTCATGAATCGCCTGCCGTGCGGTCGACTCTGATGTTAAATTTGCACTTGGCGGTGGTTCGATGATTGAGTTTCCACCATCGACTGCGCTGGCCATTGAATTTATCTCAACATCCGACTCTGCCTTAACGGTCGGCAAGCTTTCGCTCGTCGAAGAAGCATATGCGGTGACATTACTTTGCGTCGGATCGATCCTGGTCATTTGATACGCTGACGCGAGTGTAATGGACCAGCCCGAAACACCGATGCGTCCCAATCCCCACGTCGCGATGGGACACAGGAGCACAGCCACAAGTGTCGTGCGATAGATCAACGACTGAACCGCTGCGCCCTTCCGTTGCAAGTAACGAGCGAGCAGCAAACCAGCGATGATCAGCAACGTAGACTGAACAAGCCAATTAATTGCGAACTCCACTGCGCCGGCGGCAGCAGACATGATTGCCATCTCTGGGTTGAGAGAATTCATGGAAGTGCACCTTTTTGCATATCAAAGACGGTGTTGGGGTGATCGAACTTAAAGGTAAGAGCAACTACTTCTTACTACGTTTGTTGTTGATCATGTCACGAATCTGGTCGATCTCTTTACGAGAGACCTTCTTGTCGTTGAGCAGATGTGCCATCAAATTGGCAGCGTCTCCACCGAACACGCGTTCGACCAAGTCACGTGTCGCCGATTCTTTGAATTGCTGTTCTTCCACAAGAGGGAAGAACAGAAACGTACGGCCTTCGGCTGCATGATCAACGGCCCCTTTTTCTTCGAGACCCCTCAGTAGCGTTTGAACCGTACTGTGCGCTATCTCTTCTCGCTCACTTATGGCATCCGTAATTTCACGGGCTGTCGCACGTTTCTTGTCCCACAGGACTTGCATGATCAAGAGTTGAATTCGACCCAATTGCGTAGCAGTCATCGCAGCTGACTCCCTAAGAATACTCGTGGAACAACATCTTTTCGGCTTACACTCAAGTAGCTGAAGGCACGGACCAAATTGATCGTTTAGTCGACTAAACGTTTAGTTCACTAAATCTAGCAAGGTAGATGGTGCAAGTCAACAAGGAAAGTGATATTACTTTTCATTTCTGTCGTACTCACCGGGAGCGTTGAAAATCCTAGTCCCTGCCTTGGTGGATCAACTCCCATCGCGTTAGACGGTTCAAATTACTGATTTGGCTCAATAAGGAATTCGCCAGCGATTAGGCAAAACGAAGCTCGTCCTAGTGAGCGTCTTCCTTTCAGAGATATTCGATAAAGGTGATAGCGGCGATCAAAGGGCAGATTCAAAAAATTCTCCTGTTATCGACCTCGGCCAACCTACGGTTTGGTAAGAGTGGAGAGAATCAATCAAACTGCCTTCGCGGTAGCTCACAAGGTTTCCACCACCTGAGTTTTCTTCTTTTCGACGGCCCATATTCTGATGGAGCCCATGATGTCTCACGGTCCTCATATGCGCCCCCGGTGCGCAAACACCAACCCAGTCGATGGCAAAGTCGTTTGGGCGCCAGTCAAGTCGCTGTGGTATTTGTCGATGATTGTCGTTGCGTTGGTTGCTGGTACTTCGACTTGGTCGTGGCAAACCTCATTAGTCGCTTGCCTGTTAACGATGTTCACATTGTGCTGCGGACACTCGATAGGCTTTCACCGACTGATCATTCATCGAAGTTTTGAATGCCCTTGCTGGCTCGAATATCTGCTAGTGACGATTGGGACGTTGGTAGGCATGGGTGGACCCACGAAAATGCTCTACATGCATGACATCCGCGATTGGTCCCAGCGTCATCCCAAATGTCATGCCTTCTTCATTCATCAAAGCGGCTTTCTCAAGGACTGGTGGTGGAATTTGAACTGTGATATACGACTAGATTCGCCGCCTGAATTTGTAGGTGATAGTCGTATCAGCCAATCGGCGTACTATCGATTCTTGGATCGCACCTGGTTACTGCTACAGATTCCGTTTGCGTTGGCTCTGTACTTTGTCGGAGGTTGGCCGCTGGTGGTTTGGGGCGGCGCAGTTCGCGTGGCTATGTCGTTAACAGGACACTGGTTCGTGGGTTACTTGGCTCACAACGTTGGCCCTAGAACTTGGTATTTAGAAGGGCATGCGGTACAAGGCTACAACGTGCCTGGATTTGGATTGTTGAGCATGGGTGAGGCTTGGCACAACAACCATCATGCCTTTCCCGAGTCGGCGAAGTTTGGACTTGAGCGAGGTCAGAATGATCCCGGATGGTGGTTTATCTGCGCGCTGGAGCGTCTTGGTTTAGCCTGGAATCTCAAGCAACCTCAGGATCTGCCTGAACGAAGCGAATTGAAAAGGATTGAACCAGCGAAGAAAGAGATACATCCGTTTGCTCAATCGCAAGCTACGAAGTAAACGGCTCGGTGTACGGAGGTGTGCGATCTTCAAGTTCCGCGATGGCATTTCCAGCGGCTCGTTGTTCGGCGTCTTTTTTAGTACGTCCCCAAGCCGGCGCAAACCTTCGCTTCTTGATCTCTGCGGCAATCTGAAATAGTTTGCTATGGTCAGGCCCCGATTCGGCCAACAATCGATAGATAGGCGCCGAGCCATGATCTCGCTGTGAAATCTGCTGAAGGGCCGATTTGTAGTTGCCGATCGAATGCCCATCTACGGCCGAACGAAGTTCATCGGCAATCGTGCGTTGGATAAAGTCTTTGGCTCGTTCGAGTCCGCCATCTAAGTAAATGGCCGCAATCAGTGCTTCGTAAACGTCGGAGAGAAGGCTCTTCGGAACGCCAGTACCTTGAGTCAAGCCGCGACCGAGAATCAAGCACTCTTCAAGTCGTAGTTCGTGGCTGACCCGGGCACAGACTCGCCGGCTAACAACGGCCGATTTGATTTGAGTCAATTCGCCTTCCAGGTATTCGGCATGCGTTTGGAATAACCACTCGCAGATGCAAAAACCAAGGATGGCGTCACCGAGAAATTCCAGTCGTTCGTTGGATGCCAAGCGATTGGCCGCGCCGGAAGCGTGAGTCAACGCGGATCGCAACAGAGTGATATCGCGGAATCGATAAGAGATACGTTCTTGACATAGTTCCAGACGAACTTCGTCCGAAACCTCTACAGGCAGCTCGCACATGACAATTGACCATGAGGCTTGGGAGGATTATGACGCTGCCAAAAACTATCAAAGAGCCTCATGCGTTAGCGAGCGGGCAATCCACTCGCTGGCGCTTAAAGCTTTGGACGATAGTGTTCAGGGCAACGACAGTGGGCTCACGCCCTACTACTAAGGGGTGAGGTTACTCAGAGGTCGATGCCTTGTCAACGTCCCGTCCCTACATTGGAACAAATTGCCCAAGCGCCAAGGTTGCGCATGGCGTATCATCGGATTTGCTCGCATCATCATGTTGCAAAACTTGGCAGTCTATTTCATTGCTTTTGGTCTAATCAGCCTGTCGCTGGGCCAATTCTTCGTGTCTGGACTGTCGCTGCGACGCATGCTTCGGCGGCACAAGACAATTCGCAAAAATCAGCTTGATCGCCTGCGTAGCGCCACTCAAGTAGCTCGCCTGAATTCCCAACTTTCAGCCTCATCCGACGCTTCAAGGCATTGGCGAGCCATGGAAGTATTGCGAGTTGTCGAAGAATCGAACGACGCCAAGAGCTTTTATTTGGCCGACCCGAACCAACAGTCCTTGCCACTGTTCCATCCAGGCCAGTTCCTGATGATCCGACCAGCGCTGGCTGGCAAGTACCAAGCGACTCGGTGTTATTCGCTTTCCGTGGCACCCAACACCAAGCTTTGGCGAATTACAGTCAAGAAGCAGGCTACGGATCAACCACTGCGAGCCGATCGCAAGACAGGCGGTTTGAGTAGTTGGATGCATGAGAACATTCAAGACGGAGACTGTCTGTTGGTTGGTGGTCCGAGTGGTCACTTCTATCTCGCGCCTGAGATACAAGCCCCCATCGTGCTACTTGCGGCAGGAGTTGGCATCACTCCGATGGCCAGCATGTTACAGTACTCGTCGCACTTCACACCGCGCCGGCCGGTAACGCTTTACTATCAGGCTAAGGATCAGCACCACTGGCCCTTGGGCGCCGAGGTCCACGGCTATTGCAAGTTAGTCGATACCTGCAAGGTGATCAGTTACCTTAGCCGAACTTCGGACGCTGACTTGAAGCAGTTAGCTCAAGAGCACGCCGGTACATTTCGCAAAGGCAAGTTCTCCGCGCTGGACATCGCTTCGGAGAGCAACAACCCGCAAGCTCACTACTACATGTGCGGTCCAGAGGATTGGATGGCTGCGATTCGCGAACAGCTCGCCGCCAGCGGAGTGCCGGCTGATCAGATTCACTGGGAGTCTTTTGGAAGTGCCACCGCGCAGATTCCAACCGATGGCTCGACCTGCGAACAGAGTTTCAATGTTCAATTCGCTCGCAGTGGAGTTGCTTCGGCTACGACCAGTTCAGACCAAAGCCTTTGGGAGTTGGCACAGGCCAATGATGTTCCAATTCCAAGTGGTTGTCTAAGCGGAGTCTGCGGGTCTTGCAAAGTCAAACTACTGCAAGGGGCAATCAAGTACGACAGAACCATTTCCGCCAGCCTAGCTGAAAATGAATGCTTGACTTGCGTGGCTCGGCCTACCAGCGATGTTGTTCTAGAGGCCTAGTTGTGCTCTACGAGCACATGGGATGCGTTGGCGCGACGCCGGCATTGGCAAAAACGGTTCAATCAGCTATTTCGGGCGAGACTCCCGTGCACCGGAGCTCTTTCCGGACGGCTAGCAACCTGCGGTTGTCGAACACGTTGGGCAAGTGTCGTTGATCCGATCAATCAACTGACGAAAACGGGCTAAGTTCTTGCGGTTGAAGTGCAGTTTCAGTCTTGGTAGATCAACCAGTTCTGGTTCGTTGCGTTCTTCGGCTAAGGCTTCGACAAGTTCGATCTTGCCGCTCACCAAGATATCGGCGAAGTCTGTATTGAGTGCATCAAGTTGTTCGTCGGTGATCGACTTGCAAATTCTCAGCACTAAATGATCGCCAACGTAGCGCATGCTGTGATAGACGCGATAAAACTTAAGCGTCTCTTCCACGGCGACATCAACGCTATCGGTAATCATGAAAAGCTTATCATCGTGAGGGCTGATCAAGGCGTCGGCCTTCAACGTCTTTTGAACGAACTCGCCAAAGTGTTGCCAGAAATCGCCTCCGGGTGCATCCAGCAAAATGACAGGTAGCATTGTTTGCTTGCCCGTCTGAAGCAAAGTGAGCACTTCAAGAGTTTCGTCCAGCGTGCCAAAGCCTCCGGGCAGGCTTGTTACTGCGCTGCACTCTTTAACGAACATCAGTTTTCGAGTGAAGAAGTACTTCATCGTAACCAACTTGGGATCGCCTTCGATGACAGGATTGGCGCTCTGTTCGAAGGGCAAGTGAATGTTCAATCCCATCGACAGCTCTTTACCCGCGCCAACGTGACCAGCTTCCATAATGCCGTGGCCAGCACCGGTGATTGTCATCCATCCATGTCCGGCCATGGCTTTGGAATACGCGACTGCTTGTTGGTAGCTCGGGTGTTCCGTGGGCGTCCTTGCTGATCCAAAAACGGTTACCTTGCGTCGTCGTCGATAGGGTTGAAACACACGGAAAGCGTAACGCAGTTCGCTGAGCGTTTTGCTTAGTATCTTGAGGTCGCCACGCGAAGTGCCGTCAGTTTCCATCCGTTCAATCGTTCGACGCATCTGAGCAAAGATATCGCTCTTGGGCTGAATCGGCTGATCTATTTCAGCAGGATCGTCGGCTGGTTGCGGACGCTCTTTAACATCCTCACCAACAGCTTCGGGAAACAGGTCAAAATACTCAATCTCAGGTTGTGATTCAGGCATGAAAACTCTTTCGACCAAGTGGGCTCATTGGCCACAATGCGGGCTTTGCTTTGGTTGTACGATCAAAAAGGTGTAGCGAGTTCATCGATCCTCGCGAAGACTTCGCATTATCAAGCTCGTGGAAAGTCTCGTTCTACGACTTGGTAGAAATCTTCGGGCGTTTCGACGTGAGCGACATTGCTGCGGAAAAATCGAGCTCCCGGCATTCCCTGAGCGTAGCAGCAAGCATACTTGCGCATGAGGTGCGTGCCTTTGGTAATACCGAATCGAGCGATGACAAGTTCGTAGTGACGCAGCAAACACTGACGCTGCTCGTCAAGCGATGGATCAGGCGGTATCGGCTCGCCGCGAATCGCAGCCGTGGCTTGTGAAAACAACCATGGGCGGCCCAATGCGGCTCGAGCGATCATCACTCCATCAACACTGTAGTGTTTGAACGCGTAGACAACCTTCTCGACGCTATCGATATCGCCGTTTCCAATAAGCGGAATGTTCTTGAGGTGCTGCTTGATCGCTGCAATCTGACTCCAATCAGCACTGCCGCGGAAGTAGTCCTCTGCGAATCTTCCATGAACGGTTAGCGCGGCAGCACCAGCCTCTTCCACGATTCTAGCCACCTCCGCAGGATTACCACACTCTCGTGTACACCCTAGCCGGATCTTCGCAGTTACAGGAGTCGGCGAACAGGCTTTGACCATTTGCGAGATAATCGCATGCATCCGCATAGGATCGCGAAGCAAGTACGAACCTGAGTGCGCTTTTTCTGTGACCTGCTTTACAGGACAACCGAAGTTGATATCTACCACGCTGACTTGATACTCTTCGACCAATCGGCGGCCGACTTTGGCCATGACTTCAGGATCATTGTCCCAGATTTGAACCGCCAATGGCCGCGGCTCTTCTCGCACACCCCAAAGTCGATCGGGATGCTCGGCTTCGTGTTCATCCAGCCACGCAAATCCGCGAGCGTTGACCATTTCGGTCGCTTGCAAGCCAACGCCACCGTAATCTCGAACGATTTGTCGATAGGCAAAGTTGGTGTAACCGGCCATCGGTGCTTGAAAAAGCGGCGGATCTACCACCATGGGACCGATCTTCAGCGGTTTCACATTGAGCTTAGTATCCGCATCCGCCGCAACGTTTGTGCTTTCGCTCCACTGCTCGGGCGATGCGTTCGGGCGAATTGTGAGTGTCGAGCGATGGACCATGATTCGAGCTTAGGCGATTCGTTCTGGATCTTGGTTAAGTTGGAAAGGAATTGTTGCAGTCCGATGGCGTCGTTTACGGAAAGCGAGTTGAGCCTATTGAGGATTGCCAGTGACTGGGATGCGATGGCCCATCTTATCTCGCTTGGCTTCTAGGTAAGCCAGATTGTGAGGATTGGGTTCACTTAGGATAGGAACTTGATCGACGACCTTCAGATCAAACCCGCGGAGATTAAAGGCCTCGGTCTTCTTCGGGTTGTTGGTGAGAAGTCTTATTTCGGTCAGCCCTAGATCCTTTAGGATTTGTATACCGACTCCATAATCTCGCATGTCGGCTTTGAAGCCCAGCGCATGATTGGCTTCGACTGTATCCATGCCTTGTTCTTGAAGCGCGTAAGCACGGATCTTTTGCGCTAAGCCGATGCCACGACCTTCTTGAGGCAAATACACCAAGACGCCTCGACCCTCGGCTGAAATCATCTGTAGAGCTTGATGCAGTTGATCGCCGCAATCACAGCGAAGTGACTCGATCAAGTCACCGGTAAAGCAACTGCTGTGCATCCGAACTAGTGGCGCTTGACCAGGAGCGGTTAAGTCACCCATGAAGATCGCGATGGGCTCTTGGGTCTCAAACTGAACTTCGTATACAGCGATCTGGAAGTTGCCTAAACGTGAAGGAAGATTCGCTTGAGCTGCCCGAGTTACTAACTTCTCGTTGACTCGACGATGCGCGATCAACTGCTCGATCGTAATGATCTCCAATCCGTACTGATCAGCCATCTCCAGAAGCGAGTCTCGTGTAGCACGATCGCCCGAGCTATCCAAAATCTCAGTTAGTACGCCTGCGGGCAACAGTCCAGCCATGCGAGGCAAGTCGACGGCCGCTTCGGTATGTCCGGCACGTCGAAGCACTCCGCCCTCGCGGGCAAGCAACGGATAAACGTGACCGGGACGAACAAAGTCCTTCGGCGACGAATTTGGATCGGCCATGCGTCGAATGGTTTCTGCGCGTTCCTGGGCTGTGATTCCCGTTTTGCAACCAGCATGGTCCAGCGGAGTCATGAAGGCGGTTCGAAGCGGAGCATCATTGCTGTCGACGACGGGGCGGAGTTGCAATCGATCGCAAGTTGAAGGCAGCACTGGGCAACAAAGTTGTCCACGACCGCTGAGCATAAAGTTAATAGTCTCGGCCGTCACTAACTCCGCCGCGCAGATAAAGTCGCCTTCGTTTTCGCGATCTTCGGCATCCAACACAATGACCACCTCGCCACGGCGAATCGCATCGACTGCCGCTTGGACGGTGCTGAAATCTCTAGTCATTTTGGTTCCCTGGATGCTTGGGATATTCGAAACTTGGCGAGGGGCCTGTCGTGCAGGCTACGACAACCCATTGTAACTGCCGGGTAAGTGTTTCCGTAAGCCGAGAATTCCCGGCTTTGTGTCTCCAATGGTTGTCAAGTTGCCAAACTAGAGCATCTCCGACTCCGTCGATGCCTGGTGCGAAGCGGCTAACATAAGGTAAAGCGCTGGAACGACAAACAACGTGAAAAACGTGCCGATCAACATTCCCGCTACAAGCACAATACCGATACTGTTTCTGGCCATGGCCCCTGGACCTTCCACGATCACCAGCGGGAAGTGCCCCAGAACGGTCGCTGCCGAAGTAATAAGAACAGGTCTGAGCCGCGTTTTCGACGCCTCCATGATGGCCTCAAGTTTCGCGTGTCCATGCTCCTGCAAGTGATTGGCAAATTCGACAATCAAAATTCCGTTCTTGGCCACCAACCCAACGAGCGTAATCAATCCAACTTGCGAGTAGATATTGATTGTTGTCAGTCCCACAAAGGTCAGCGCCAATGCTCCAGAGATCGCCAGTGGTACTGAGCCCAGGAGAACGATCAGCGGATCGCGGAATGAGTGGAATTGGGCCGACAACACTAAGTAAATCAGCACTAAGGCAAACCCGAGTGTAACAGTCAGCGATGATGACTCGTTACGAAGTTGCCGAGATTCTCCGCCATAGTCGATCGACACTTGATCGCCAGCTACTTCGCGAATGATCTCCTCCATCTTGCTCAAGCACATCTCTTTCGTCAGCATGGGAATCGGCAGCGGTTCTCCGAAAATCTGAATGGCTGATTGTTGTTGGAACCGCTTGAGCGATCGTGGCGCTGTAGTGGGTTCGATGGAGGCAAAGCTCGAAACTGGAATAAGCTCGCCGCTAGGTGAGCGGATCTTCAAGTTCATCAGCGACGAGAAACTCTTGCGGTCTTCTGCTGCCAGTTGCGGAATGACTTGGTAGGATCGATTGAAGTAGTTGAAGCGATTCACATAACCACCGCCAAGCAACACGCCAAGCTCTTGAGCCACACTCGCCAAGTCCATCCCCAGGTCAGCGACCCTTTCACGGTCGACAATCACTCGAGCTTGCGGCAAATCAAACTTCAAGCTAGTGTTGGCAAACATAAACATCTGTGTCTTCATCGCTCGTTGAACAACCTCTTGAGCAATTACGACAAGTTCCTCGGGCGGTAATTCGCTCTTGAGCAGAATCTCAACGCCGTAATTGCCCGCACCGGGAAGTGGTGGAATGACTACGGGAAATGCTTCCAGTCCCGAACTCTGAGAAGCAATTCCCATAACATCAGGTAGCATTGCTGTTGTTGTTCGATCGCGATCTTTGAAGTCCTTGGTGATGACTCCACCAAATCCACCCGAAGCACTTGCCAGAGCCCACATGTAACTGGTCTCTGGTAATTGGCCAAACTCGCCTGCTAACTTGAGCGTTGATTTTGTCGATGCCTCCAAAGTTGAATCGGGTGCTGCTTGTAACATCACGGCGATGGCGCTTTGATCTTCGGCCGGCGCAAGTTCCTTACCGGAGAACATGTACAGCGGAGCCGCGGCGAAAGCGATCAACATCGTTCCAGCAAAGATCCCGTAACGTGCTTGAAGAGTGACTGTTAGTACTTTGCCGTACAAGTTCTTGAGGGATTCAAAGCGGTTGTTCACAAACCGAGTTAAGAAGCTCTCTTTGCCGGCTGGTTTGATCATGTAGGCACTCATAATCGGCGACAGCGTCACAGCCACAATCCCTGAAACAAGAACTGCAGAAGCCAGGGTAAAAGCAAACTCTTTGAAGAGCATGCCTGTTAGTCCGCTTTGGATACCAATTGGCGCATACACCGTGGCCAGAGTAATGGTCATGGCAATGATTGGTCCCACCAACTCGCGAGCGCCAAGCAAGGCCGCTTCGATTCTTCGTTTGCCTTCTAAGACGTGTCGCTGAATGTTCTCTACAACTACGATCGCGTCGTCCACAACCAGCCCCACGGAAAGTACAATCGCCAGCAGGGTCAGAAGGTTGAGCGAGAAATCCATCATTCGCATGATCAAGATGGCACCGATTAGAGACACCGGCATCGCAATCAAAGGAACGATGGCTGTTCGCAACGAGCCCATGAAAAGGAAGACCACGACACCCACGATCAAGATTGTTTCGAATAGAGTCTTGGTGATTTCGCTGATCGCATTCTCCATAAACTTGGTAGCGTCGAAGGCGAGTTGCATATCGAT
>CAUJKA010000207.1 GCA_963204965.1 Planctomycetota bacterium
TTTTGCGCTCTAACCCAATCTGTGGGCGGCTCTAAATCCAAATGAACATTGCTAATTCGCCCTATCCCCCCCCTCACCCCCCGACCCCCTCACCCCGACGGGGGGCGAGGGGGAGTAAGTACGATGTAGCTGTCTCCTTCATCACTTGATCAAGACCGTAAAGGCGCAACTTCAAAAAGTTAATGCGCCGTCCCTCGCTAACACAGCGGGTTGTGAAACAAAGAGATCCCTCGCTAACGCAGCGGGTTGGGAAACGTAGCCGTCCCTCGCTCACGCTGCGGGTTGGGATGCTTAATCTTGAAGCTGGCGGAAGAGCCAAGTGCGAGCCAGCGCCCAAACGCGGTCCGCCTGGCGCCGAGTCATTCCAAGAGACTCGGCCGCCTGTTGATGTGTGAGCCCACCAAAGAATCGGAGCTTCACCAACTCCACGGCCAACGCGTCGTGCTCTTGAAGCTTGACCAAAGCCTCGTCCAGCGCTAACAGCTCTTCAGGTCGATCCTCATCCAAAGCGGTCAGTTTATTCAGATTGAGTTCAATTCGAATAGCATCGCCACCGCGCTTCTGAGCCTGCTTGGCACGAGCTCGATCTACAAGGATGCGCCGCATCGATTCCGCCGCTGCCGTAAAAAAGTGGCGCTGGTTGGAAAACAGTGGCGATTCTTGTTGATGAGTGCCCAACAACCTGAGATAGACTTCGTGCACTAGGGCGGTCGGCTGCAGCGATTTTACTGAGCCGTCGGTGGACAAACGGATAGCGGCTAGATTACGCAGCTCGGCGTAAACTAAGGGCAATAATTCATGAACCGCAGCCTGATTGCCTTGTTGGGCTGACTCAATCAGTTGTGTGACTTTGGACATTAGCAAATTTGAATTGAGCTATTTTCCGACATTCCAAGCTCTCTGGACAACTGGCCATCTAGGAAAGCGAATCGCAACATCATAACTTCTTTTGTCTCCATTGAAATGATCCAGGTATGTGTTTGATTGAGTATCAGCCCTTCGGGCTTTTTGCTCTTAATTGGACCTAAAGGGTGGTTATCACCACCGGTAGATGGCGTTCCCGCCCTTCGGGCTTAAATCCACAACAACCATAAAGACTTAGGCTGCAAGAGCTGCTGGTTCTAAGCCCGAAGGGCTGACATATCCTCTGCCGGGGTCGAAGGCCCCGGAAATGATTGAGCGTGAAGCATAAAGGCCCGAAGGGCCGACACACCTCTTTCATGGTTTACAATGCAATCTCACATTCCTTCCATTGTGTCAGCTTGTGTCAGCCCTTCGGGCTTTTGGCTCTTGATTGGAACTAAACCGGTGGTTATCACCACCGGCAGAGGTTGTGCCAGCCCTTCGGGCTTAAATCATTTTGGACAGCTTGTTGCCATTAAATCCTTTAGTTTGCCACAAAGTGTCAGAAAATTTCTGAGTTTTCGGTGCAGGTGCATGTCGCTTTACGCATTACAAATAGCCAAGCGAATTTGACAAACGCTCACAAGTCTGGAATTTGACGTACAAGAGTTCAATGATGCAGAATTGGAATCCTAAGGCGAACGAGATTTTCCTGGATGCTATCGAACTGGATAACGATGCCGCCAGGGCCGAGTTAATCAGGCAGGCTTGCGGCGAGCAGCCAGAGCTAGAGGCTGAAGTCCGAGCAATGTTAGCTTCGTACGAGCAATCGACAGAATTTTTAGAAGCATCCAAAGTTGACACCAAGGACTCTGGCGAACTGAACTACGAAACGGTTGGTTTAAGCACTTCCGAAAATGCCACTACCAAAGCGGCTGAGGTCGGACTGGGAGCTTTCGATCAAGGTACGATGCTGGATCGCTATCGTATCGAGCAAGTGCTAGGCAGCGGTGGCATGGGGATCGTCTACTTGGCGTTAGACACTCGTCTCAATCGGCGCGTGGCCATTAAGATTCCGCGACGCGAGTCTCATTCAGACTCAGACCGACGGTTGGAGCGTGAAGCTCGTACGATGGCTTCCGTAAAGCACCCCAATCTTGCTTCGATTCTGGACGTGGCTGAATGGAACGGCATCAAGTATCTGCTCATGGAGTACATCGAAGGTCAGAGTCTTGATGCAAGGCTTGATGACCATTCGCAAATGGATCAGCGGACTATTGCTCAATGGCTATGCAAGCTCTGTAGTGCGACTGCTTTTGCTCACGATGCAGGCGTTGTACATCGCGACATCAAACCATCGAATGTGATTCTGCGATCAGATGGCGAACCTGTCTTAATGGACTTTGGCTTGGCCTACTCCGATTCGGAGGATGCACGCCTGACAAAATCGGGAGCGATCATTGGCACTCCTGCATACATGGCGCCAGAGCAACTGCAGGGAGCACAACATCTGGTTGGCACTTGGTCGGATATCTACGCACTGGGTGCAATTGGGTACGAGTTGATTACCGGACGCCCAATTTATGAGGGTTCGACTTCAAAAGTTCTGTCAGATCTGGCTGATGGAAAGCCTGTGACGACGCCATCGCAATTACGAAAAGACACCGATCGCAATCTGGAATCGATCCTACTCAAAGCCATTGCTCGTGATCCAAATGATCGCTTTGCATCGGCAAAATTGATGAGCCAAGCGCTGCAGGCCTACTTGGACAACGATCTTAAAACAGTTCGCGACCTTGTCCAAGTTTCTCCCGACCGTAAAAAGCCTAGTATGACTTTTCGTTGGGTGGCAGCGGCACTTTTCGGCTTCCTCGTGTTGGGAGTCGTCTTTGTAATTCAAACAAAAGATGGCGAGTTTGTCTTAACGACGGATGACCCTGCAATTGCGGCTCGCATTGCCGAGTCAGGCGGCATCACTGTCGAGAATCGCCTGACAAAAACAGAGTACACGCTGCGAATTGGCAAGAATCGATTGCCCAACGGCGACTATGATTTGATCGTCTCTTCACCTGATGGATTGGAACTTTCCACGACGCAGTTTCAACTCAAAAGGCTCGACGGCAAAGCCCTCGCAACGGTTACAGCACGACCCAAGGCTGACAGCAGCGACAAAAAGTCCAATCAGAACTCTAGCCCTGATCAAATGGCTGCCAAGCCTGACACAGTTGCAGATGCTAAGCAGCCCAGCTTGATTACGCTGGAACAGCTGTCTGCATATCCATTCAACGAGCGTGTGCCGACTTACGACGAGATTATGCCCGCGCTTTACCCGACTCTGCCTGAAGACTTGAAGCGCCATCCGCTGCTGTCACCCGAGTACAAATGGTCCGAGCCTGAGTGTTTAGGCAGAGCTATTTATCCTCAAGGATCAATGCACGAGTGCAATTTAACCCGAGACGAAATGCACTTGGTGTTTCGCCATGACATGTCGGTGTTTGTAGCTTCTCGAACCGCTTTGGATCAGCCGTTTGGAGAGGCCCAAGCATTCTTGACGGACCAATACCACATATTCCCAACGGTTTCAAACGATCTTTTGCGCATCAGCTACTGTTCTGGAATTGGTGGAGGCAAAGGCGGAATGGACCTTTGGTATCGCACTCGCGTTAGTAAAGATGAGCCGTGGTTGAAGTGGCAGTTGGATTATCCGGAGATCAACTCAGAGGAAAACGACGGGCAACCTTGGCTATCCTCCGACGGTTTGGAGATCTATTTTTGTTCCGCGCGCCCTGGGTCCGCAGGAAGCGATGATTTCTGGATGGCAAAGCGATCATCCACCGATCAACCCTTTGGTACTCCGACGCGGCTACATGCAAACATGAATTCGATTAGTCAGGATTTTTCGCCAAGCTTGTGCGCCGTTGATCGCATCCTATTGTTCAGCTCCGTTCGTCTTGGCGGCGCTGGACACTTTGATCTGTACATGAGCGTCCGAAACAGCCGTGACGAACCGTTTGTTTATCCGATGCGTTTTGGTGCAGAGATCAACGGAGCACACATGGATAGCCGACCCATTTGGTCCGCCGACAACAGGACGCTTTACTTCAATAGTAGTCGTCCCGGAGGTGACCGATCCTCTGATTTATGGTGCGTCCGGCGAATTCGCCGCGAGTAAACTGGAATCATCAGCAAATTGATAGTATCCTTGACTCAACCCTATTCACCACACAATACGCGTCGAGCCAAGCCAATATGAATCGCCCCAAGCTCTATCAAATCCTCGGCTGCGTCTTTTTGCTTGCCACTTGTACGGCGTGCAATTCAAAGATGGCGAAGAAGGAGGAGGCGAAAGACGATCAACAGGTCGTCAATCTGTCGCCCACAGATAAGACTCTCTCGTTGGATGAAGTTGAATTGTTTCTGAACGTCGTCAAGAAAGACGCAAACGAATTACCGGAACTGATAGAAGTCCGCTACCGCAATAAGTCTTCCCAAAGAAGTTGCTTGGCTCTTCCACGTCCTGTAGTTGAAGATACGGATTACGATCTATCACGACCATGCCTTTGTGTTGCAACGGAATCTTTGTTCCTATTCACAATAACTAAGGGAATCCCGCATGAATCGCTAACCGGTGTCTATCTCGAACCGGGCGAAGAAGTCAAACGTCAGTACAAACTATCATCGTTTTGTGTTATTGGGCATGGTATTGGCCCCAAGCCGCCGGCGAACTTTCCAGCTTGCTATTCGGCAGGCAAAATCGAGCACAGCATGCAAGCTTTGATTATTACCGACTGGAATCAATTCACAAGAATTGCTTCGAACGACGTTACCTTCAATGCTTCAGAAATTGATCTGACAGCTCGATTTGAGATTGAAGAATAGCGATGGGGGACTCATTACCTCAGTTCCGTTCACCAATTGATGCTGCACTCTTTCTGGGATTTCGGGCCGAAGGTCCAGCAATTTACCTAGCCCAGCCCATCGGGCCCATCGGGCCCATCGGGCCCATCGGGCTGGGTCGTGAAGCTTTAGTAGGTTCAGGTCCAACGGCCCGCCGGGTTGCGTGCCAAACGGCGGGCCGGTGGGCCTTTGGATTTGTTGGGTATT
>CAUJKA010000208.1 GCA_963204965.1 Planctomycetota bacterium
CCAGTGCAGATGAGTAGAAGTGTAGCCCGAAGAGTAGCCACGATCACCAGATCGTGGAAGGGTTAACGTGCACCCTCTACGCTCTGGCGAGCGTAGCTACGATTCGCATTCGGGTGGCACGCTCTGAGAGGCGAGGGCTGCGAGCCTCGAAGGGCGTGGGACTGTTTCTTAGACTAGGACGAGCTTGACTACATGCTGCACTAAGTCGACCACGCCCATCAGTTGTCGCCTCGCTACGCTTCGATCAACAACTTCTGAGCGTGCCACCCTTTTTCCAGTGCATCCTACAAAACTATTTCACTGGATTCTCAAGCAGCTTTAATGTTCCCTTGTCAGCATCGAGTTCGGCGAGTGCACCGTGCGGAAGTGTTGCGTTAGCGGCGATATGTCCACAAGGAAACTTCCAGAGCACAGGATAGCTGGCCTTGTCAAAGTAATCGTGAAAGACAGCTTCCATCTGCGCTTGCTCGGCGCCGTTTTTGTAGGTGAAGTCACCGAGAACTACACCGGCTAACTTGTCTAACGCACCGACTAACCGTAGTTGTGAAAGCATGCGATCAACACGATAAGGTGCCTCTTCAATGTCTTCAAGAAACAGGATTGCACCCTCGGGTTCTAGTGCATACTCTGTTCCCGTTGTCGCACTAATCAGAGTCAAGTTACCACCCAGCAATCGTCCCGTCGCTTTACCTTTGGTAAGCGCGTCGGGCTTACAGTTGTCGGGCAACATGATTGAAAACCCGACTTGCCCAACGGGATATTTCTTCGCATCTAATGTTCTCCAAAAGCACTCATTGGCATAACGATATTCGGCTTGATCGCTTTTCACCAAGTTTGACATCGGCATCGGGCAATGAAAGCTGACCATGCGAGCCTTGCGGGCGATGGCCAAGTGCAGTCCAGTTAAGTCGGAATAGCCTGTGATGATCTTGGGATCTTTGGCTAGTGAAGCGTAGTCGATCCGATCCAGTATTCGCGTCAGACCGAAACCGCCCCGAGCCGCAAAGATGGCTCGCACTTTGGGATCGCGAATCGCCTCGTTCAGCTCGTCGACTCGCTCTTGGTCCGTCCCAGCCAAGTAGCCAGCTCGGCGTCCAATGCTCGGTGAAACAACTACTTTGTATCCCAAGCTCTCAAGCTGCTGCGCATAGTCCTTGACCTGCTGCACATCCACTGGGCCAGCCGGCGCGACGATGGCAATCGTGTCGCCCAACTTCAGCGCTGCGGGTTTCGTCCAGCTTGGAGCATTGGTTTGTGCAAGACTCGCCTGAACAAGCACAGCTACGCAAAGGATTGAACCCATGTAGTTGCAACAGATACGGTAGAAGTTCATCGGGCCAATTCTCTCGCGGAATACAGACTGCAATGTTAAGTTGGTACAATACGATACAGCAGAAAGGGCCGATTGCATACTTCGCAACTTCCGCCTGCTAGACAACCTACTGGACGAACGACGAGTCAAATGATGAGTAGCTGGATTCTCTCTGGAGCAAGAACACCGATTGGAAGATTCCTCGGTGAGATTGCCCATCACAGTGCCCCACGGCTGGCCGGTTTCGCGATCGATGCCACGCTCCGACGAGCTCAAGCCAGCGGTTTTGATCCGAGCAAAGACAAGATCGACGAAGTCATCCTTGGCCAGGTTCTTACGGCGGGAGTTGGACAAGCTCCTGCGCGACAAGCGTCACTGGCAGCGGGAATTTCTGACTCAGTCGGTTGTGCCACGGTCAACAAGGTTTGTGGTTCCGGTCTTTACGCAGTCATGTTAGCCGATCGAGCCATCCGTAGCGGCGATCATCAGACGATCGTGGCTGGAGGCATGGAAAGCATGAGCAATGCGCCGCATCTACTCCGCGGCGGTCGCTCCGGCTGGAAGTATGGTTCGCAGCCCATGATCGACGCGATCGAGTTTGATGGACTGACCTGTCCTCATGGAAGCGTCTTGATGGGAAAGTATGCTGAGAAAGTCGCCGCCGATTTTGGCGTGACTCGACAAGACCAAGATGCTTGGGCGTTGCAAAGTCATCAGCGAGCCATCGCGTCCATTGAAGCAGGCCTGTTTGCTGGCGAGATCGTTTCGGTGCCGGGCATTAAAGGCGAAGCAGTTCAAACCGATGGAAGTCCTCGAGCGGATAGTTCGCTGGAACGACTTGCTAAGTTGAAGCCAGCGTTCGATAGCGCCGGCTCGGTAACTGCAGGCAATGCATCCAGCTTGAGCGATGGAGCCGCGGCTGTCCTCGTTGTCAGTGATTCCATGATTCGACGCCTCAACCCGAAACTTGCCTTCCGCATCGTAGCCACGGCCGTGCATGCTGCCGCACCGAGCGACCTGTTTATCGCACCAGCTCGAGCCATCGGTCAACTGCTTGCGAAGGCCAAATTGCAAATTTCCGATATCGACCTCTTTGAGATCAACGAAGCTTTCGCTTCACAAACTGTAGCCTGCATGAAAGAGGCGGGCATTGCTCCTGATCGATTGAACGCTCGTGGTGGTGCCATCGCGCTTGGGCATCCGATTGGCTGTAGTGGAGCTAGAGTGCTGGTTACGCTGATGCACGCTTTGGCCGACTCACAAAAGCGTTATGGTGTAGCCTCACTGTGCTTGGGTGGTGGCGAAGCTGTGGCCATGCTGATTGAAGCCACTCAACCTTGACGACCGACTCACTGAATGCACTGTCAATTTGATGACGACCGACAGAACTGAGCTTAACACGATCGCCGCCAGGCATGGCATCAGCTTGACTGACGTAGTGCCAGTTGCTTTCGAGCAGCGGATGGTCGAGCTAGAGCGATGCCTAGGCCGCACGGATATCCCCTTCCCTATCGCTGCCGATGCAGGCAAGCAATACTTGGAAACTGCAAGGCAAGGCCTCCCGTTCGCCATTGGTTCGCTATCCGAAGTAATGGTCGATCTTGGCCAGTATCGAAATGCTCAGCGTTACGAAGACTACACGCTGGAAGAACACTTAAGCTGGGCCTGTTTAATCGCCGAGCAACAACGCACTAAATCGCGATATGCCTGCCAGGAGTATTTGGATGGCGAGGCTCTGTTTGCGATTGGTGGAACGACGATTCCCGATTTCTATTTGCTGAACGCAAGGATCTATCAGCAGACCGGTTGGCAACTTGCAACAGTCAACATGATTATCCCCGCCGAGCTGTTTTTCACTTGCCACAGTCAGCGATTCTTTCCCGTGACAACCTTCATGCGGCCTTTGGAGCAAGACTATTTGCAAGAGCCAGACATTGGACATGACGTTGCCGGTCACGTGGCGACCTTTACCATTCCTGTCGTCGCGCAAGTCATGCGGAATCACGGCGTCGCTAGAAACATGATCTACGATCGGCGCGACGAACTGCTGGCGAGTGCCTCCGATGCAGCTCAGCAAGCTTCGATACGTGCCCGCGCGGATGAACTGTTATTGTACGCAGAGCGGATCTATTGGTTTACCGTCGAGTTCGGCTTGGTGATGCAACGTGGCGAGCTACGTGCCTTTGGTGCAGGAATTCTTTCCTCGCCAGGAGAAACCAAATACAGCATCGATTCTCCGAAACCCACGCGATTGTTGATCGATCCTTCGCAAGATAGCGACCTACTTCGTTTGGCGACCACAGACTACCTGATTAGCGAATTCCAAAAAACCTACTTCGTCACAGAGAAATTCGAGTTGCTTGAATCGCTCACTCCTGAACGAATCGTCGCGATTGCCAAGCGAGCCGCCAAGCTTCCCCACTTCTCCTGGCGCGATGTGGCTCCGGGCGATACGGTGCTCAACTTCGGTGAAGCGGCAATTTCTACCAGTGAGAAGTATCTACGGCTGATCAGCCAACAACCACTCGACGATTGCGTCACGCGAACTGCCATTCGTAACCTGCGGATGATTGGCCGGGGCCTACAAGCCGATGTCGATTTGGATCGCTGTTGGCGAGCTCCGATGGTCGCTATACCAACAGCCATTCTGGAGTGGTTTAGGCGAGTTGATGCGGAAGGTCAGTTCTCAAGCCAAGTTCTGCGTCCGCTGAGTAATGAAACTTGGTAGGAGTCCAATTCGGGGATCGTTTTGTAGAGCAGTGAAGGCTTGAGTCAGCTATAATCGTCGCTCGCTAAAGCCACCTCTCCCAGAAGTAGATTGGAACCATCGATGAAAAGCGAAGAGAGCAAAGGAATCCCACTTCACACGAAGATTCTAGCAGCGCTATTCGTTGGAGCCGTTTGCGGTGTCTCGATCAATTTGGCTACGGGTGGCGAAGAAACGCCATGGCTTTCCAGCCTGATCAAATATGTGCTTGAACCGATTGGCCAAATCTTCTTGCGCATGTTGTTCATGACGGTGATCCCACTGGTGTTCGCATCCTTGGCACTGGGTGTGGCTCAACTGGGATCAGCGGGTAACTTGGGTCGGATTGGCTTCAAGACGATGCTCTACTTCGTCTTGACCATGACCTGTGCTGTGGTCATTGGTTTGACGCTCGTCAACACGATCAAGCCAGGCGAAGGCCTGCCGGAAGAGCTGCGAACCTCGTTAATGGAGCGATTTGGCGGCGATGCTGAAAAGAAAGCTGGCCCAACAACGTTTGGCGTTCAGACCTTTATCGACATCATTCCGCGCAATCCGCTGAAGTCGATGGTCGAAATGGAGATGTTGTCGGTCATCTGCTTTGCGTTATTTATAGGCATCGCATTGACGCGGATTCCAAAAAATCGAAGCAGTGTCGTCATCACATTTTTGGAAGCGATCAACGACTTGATGGTAGTGTTGATTTCGTGGGCGATGCGATTGGCACCGCTGGGCGTTTTCGCGTTGATCTTTTCTGTGACTGCTAAGTTTGGTTATTCGCTGCTTGCATCTCTGGGTTGGTATGTTGCGGTCGTTATTGTCGGTATCGCCCTCCAACTTTTTGGAGTGATGCCTTTGTTGTTAGTTGTTTTTGCGAGGTACAACCCGCTGCAGTTCTTCACACGAGCTCGGGCCATCATGATCACGGCCTTCTCGACAAGTTCGAGTAACGCCACATTGCCAACATCGATCAAAGTTTCCGAAGAGAACTTATCAGTACCGCCAGCGGTTGCCGGATTTGTGCTTCCGTTGGGAGCGACAATGAACATGAATGGAACCGCCTTGTTCGAAGGCGTGACCGTCATGTTTTTGGCTCAGGTCTTTGGTATTGATCTAACTTTGTCACAACAGGCCATTGTAGTCGTGCTCGCAGTGTTGACGGCGATTGGTGCTGCCGGGGTTCCCGGCGGTTCACTGCCACTTCTCGCGATGGTGCTTGCCTATGTGAACGTGCCAAGTGAAGGTATTGCGCTGATTCTCGGCGTTGATCGATTGCTGGACATGTGCCGTACAACGCTCAACGTCACCGCTGACGTAGTGATTGCCATGTGCATTTCCAAATCCGAACAGCGTCACGAGCATCGCCCAGAGAGTCACGCTACGTAAGCATTAAGCATTAAGCATTAAGCATTGAACTCTCCCGCGCGCTGACTTCATCGTTTAGGGCTTGGCTAATTCGCGGGAGAGTCGCGTGGCGAGTGGTGCGAGCCTAAGCGGTGAGGGCGAAAACTAGCCGACCGAAGTGGATCGCTCATGGTCGTTCACCCAACTTCACAACCATAAGTTCCTCAGCAGTACAACGACAGACTCTGCAGCAAACCCCTATCGCCCTCCCCCGCAAGAACTCGCTTGGGCTCGCTTGCGACCCTCCCAGGAAATAGTCAAACAGCTTTAGAAGCGCACTTGCCTGGGAGAGTACGTAGGACTCGAAAAACCTAGCCCATCAAAAAACAAAGCCAGGCTCGTCCTCGAGTCTGGCTTTGCGTGTGGCACAAGCTTCCTGCTAAAACAACGCGGCGTAAGCTTCCAGCTTGTTTTGGTCTTCGAAAATCGATCGCTCGTTATGATGGAAAAAATTCCTGCGAGCTGTTGCCTCGTGCTTAACAGGCTACTTCAACCTGTTGACGATGCGGACGGTAGTACCCAATCTTCTCTAAAGCCTGGTAGACTTCCTCAAGTGTCTTTTCGCCAAAATTCGAGATGCTCAAAAGATCTTTGGGAGTGCTTTTGAGCAGATCGCGAACGGTGAAAATACCTTTTTCTTCTAGGCAATTCGTAGTGCGCACTGTGAGTCCAATTTCTGCAGTGCTCAGTTCCAATTGCTCTCGAAGTCTGCGAGCTCGTTCCTCGGCCTTGCTGATGGGAATACGAGTCCGTGCCATGTAGGGGTCCCTCCAAAACAGTTGACAACGAATGAAGTTGGCAGTGTCCAACTTGTAGAAAACTTAGAAGTAGTTAGCGGTAAATCCATCCGCCTCTACCTCAATTAAACAGGAGAGTGGATAATACAGAGAACTGAATGGAATCGCAGAGCCCCAAGCGGCTTTTGAGCCAATTTTTTGTTGAAAATTTGCTGGCAATTGCTAGCAATTCGCACCTCGACACCTGCTCGCTGAGCCCACGATTATGCCTGGCAAAGACCTACTAAGCAGCCTTAACCCGTCACAACAGGAAGCGGTGACGACCATTGAAGGACCATTGCTCATTCTGGCGGGGCCCGGCAGCGGAAAGACTCGCGTCATTACGCACCGAATCGCGCACATGATTGATCAAGGCATCCAGTCCTCCGACATTCTGGGACTGACCTTTACCAACAAAGCTGCGGGCGAGATGCGTCAGCGGTTGGATCGCCTGGTAGGTGAGAATCGAGTGTGGCTGGGAACGTTCCACGGCTTTTGTGTATTGCTGCTGCGTCGTTATGCGCGCTTGGTGGGATTGCCTGAGAACTTTAGCATCTACGATGTCGATGATTCGCAAGCTTGCCTTAAACAAGCCGCCGCGGAGTGTCAGTTTGAACTCACGCACACGCCGATATCGTCGCTAGCTCAGAAGATCAGCTACTTCAAAAACCGCTTGATCACTCCCGAGATTCTCGAGTCCGAAGCGCTCAGCAATGTTGAGTATCAGATCGCCAAAGTGTATCCCTATTACCAGCGAGCACTTCTGAGCAATGGTGCAGTCGACTTCGATGACCTGTTGGTGCACACCGCTACGTTACTGCGTCAGTTTCCCGAGTTGCGAGAGCAGTTGGATCGTCGCTTCCGTTATGTGATGGTCGACGAATACCAAGATACAAACTTGGCTCAGTACGTGATTCTGCGGCATCTCTGCGTGGACTATCGCAATCTGGCCGCAACCGGCGATCCCGATCAGTCGATCTACGGCTGGCGCGGAGCTAACCCCAAGAACGTGTCATGCCTCGAACGAGACTATTCCGAACTGCATGTGATCCGACTTGAGGAGAACTATCGAAGCACGCCCGAGATCCTTTCGGTTGCGGACACCTTGATTCAGTTCAACGAACATCGTAAACACAAGCAGCTTGTCCCCAGCCGGCCTACTGGTCAAAAGGTGCGTCTAGCCGTTTACCCAACCGCTCGCGCTGAAGCTGAAGATATCGCCGACCAGATCTTGACTATGACCAGTCAGGGCGAGCATCGACTTTCTGAGTTCGGCATCCTGTACCGAACGAATGCTCAGTCACGATTGATCGAGCAGGCTCTTCTGCGCCGACAGATTCCCTACCAACTGATCGGTGGCTTCCGATTCTATCTGCGCAAAGAGATCAAAGACTTAGTGGCCTACCTACTGCTGGTTTACAATCCTCAGGATGACGTCGCCTTGCAACGCGTCATCAACGTTCCACCTCGCGGTATCGGCAAGCAAACACTGGCTCGCATTGGACAAGTGGCCAGTGCCCGAAATCTATCGCTACTGGAAGCGGTGCGAATCGTCGTCGCCGAAAAGACGCTAGGCAGTAAAGCGACGGCTTCGCTACGCCAGTTCATCGACCTCTACGATGCTCTTTCTCGCAAGTCGGCGGGCTCGCTATTGGAACTTTTGCAAACTACGGTCGACGAGACCGCCTATCGCGAATATTTGCTGAAACAGAACAGCAACGACACCGATCCTTCTGAACTATTGCAAAACATCGATGAACTTTTGGCGGATGCTCAAGAGCTGGATCAGGATACGATTGACGACCGACCAGCGTTGGAGAAATTTCTCGAGACCGTTGCACTTCAAGCTGACACAGATCGATTGTCGTTGGGACAAGAGATGGTCACCATGATGACACTCCACGCGGCTAAAGGGCTTGAGTTTGCGAACGTATTCATCACTGCCGTTGAAGAGAACATCTTGCCGCACTCGCGCAGCAAGGAGGATCCGACGCAATTGGAAGAGGAACGACGGCTACTGTTTGTTGGTATCACTCGCGCTAAAGATCGGTTGCAGTTGAGTTACGCAAAGACGCGTGGCTTTGGCGGGTCCAGTGGAACAGGCGTGCCCAGTTCGTTCTTGATGGAGTTACCCAAACAGGACCTTCAAATCGTCGATCACACCGATCACATGCACTCCGGTGATGACTTTGGTGGAGGCGCCGGGTTTGATGACTACTTCGAATCCGACGCAGGCAGCTTTGACGATGTTTCTCAGGTAACTGACGATGAGGACTCGTATGTTGAGTACGACGAACACTGCCAAATACCACCGGAAGAAATGCAGCGCAAGAGCATGAAGCAGGCACAGAAGTCCATGCGCGGAAGAATTTCGGTTGGCTCACAGTTGGCCGAATCGCAGAAGCGGTGGGACCGCTACAAGAAAGGAGCGCTGGTGAATCACCCCGAGCTAGGCTCGGGCGAAATACTTTCAGCCAGCGGACATGGCCCCAAGCGTTCTGTAACTGTCTACTTCTTTGACAGCAGCCAAGAGGTTACCTATCGACTGTCGCACGCCAATCTGGAACTGCAGTAAGGATTTGCAGCGAATGAACATCACAGGCTAAGCGCAAAGAAGTGTTCGATTGGAGTGTTTTTAGTCGGATGGTTCGATTGACATCGTATTCACGACACACGTAGCGTGACCAGTTTCGAACTCTCCCGCTCGAATGACTTCATAGCTCGCGTTTGACTGATTAGCGGGAGAGTCGCGTGGCGAGGCCCGCGAGCCATAAGCGGTGAGGGCCGAAATGGGCTCGCAGTGAAAATCGGATGCATTGAAAACAGACGACAGCTCAACAGCAAAAAACTGCCTACGCAATGAAGGTAAGTGCAGATGGTGGGTTTCGTGCCTCAACCGCACCCTACCAAGACGCGTTACCGCTCTATCCCTGCACAATCGTATTCACCAGCGTTCCGATGCCGCTGATGGTAATGGAAACCGTATCGCCTGGATTCAAAGTGAAGTCACTATTGGGAACAATTCCAGTGCCCGTTAGTAGAAATGCACCTGCGGGGAAGCTGTTGTCGCGGCCTAACCATTGCACGAGATCATCGAAGGTTCGAGCCATTTCAGAGGCTCGTGTACCCTGAGCAAAGACCTCTTTGCCGGAGCGAACAATCGATAGCGAAATATCGGTCTTCTCGCGGCTGGGCATGTCCTCGGCCAGAGTAATCCAAGGCCCCAGACCACAGCACTCGTTGTACATCTTGGCTTGAGGCAGATACAAAGGATTGTCGCCTTCGATATCGCGCGAGCTCATGTCATTGCCGATGGTGTAACCAACGATGCGGAGATCGGGAGAAAGGACCAAGGCCAGTTCGGGTTCAGGCACGTTCCATGTGGCGTCCTTACGAATTCGCAGAGCTTGTCCATTGCCGCGAACGCGATGCGGAGTCGCTTTAAAGAAAATCTCGGGCCGAGGCGAATTGTAGACGCGATCGTAACAGCTCGCAGCCGCTTCGGATTCTTCCATGCGCGCGGTCTGACTGCGCTTGTACGTGACTCCGGCCGCCCAAACCTCTTGAGCGTCGATGGGTGGCAGAAGCTTGGCATCGGCAACTGCGACGCGTTCACCTGTTGGTCGTAGGCCGCGAATGGTCTCGGCGGGATTACTTGTTGCTAACACGCTGCTAAGATCAGGGAACGAACCCCATTCAAGCAGTTCCAAGTGGTCGCCGTTTACGATAGCGATGGAAGGCTTGTTGGACGAGTTGAGTAGCTTGGCAATCTGCATGGGATTTCTTCTTTTGTCGGAATGGACTGAGTCGTAGTTGTCGAGATTTTTTGGATTGGGAATTTTGATAAGGCGGAGCTGTGGATATTTCGGCCTAGGCGATACTCAAGAGCTCGCGACGCAAGCGTTCGCAAGCATCTGCAATCTTGGCTGCGCCGTGTCGATAAACATCGCAAGCTGGCAAGCCGAAGCGATCCTCGGCCTGAGCGACTTCGCGATCCGCTTGCTCGGCGGTAAGATTACGAGTGTTGATGCTGATGCCGATAACTCGGCATGGGTGCCTGAGGTTGGCCATCGCTTCCACGGCAGCTATCTGTGCTTCCATCGGCGCGATGGGAATGTCTTTCAAACCCTTGACGTGCGTCCGACCAGCTTCGTAACAGAACAGCAAGCCTTGCGGGGCTCCGCCATGCAGCAACCCGGCGGTAACTCCCGAAAAGGCTGGGTGAGCGATACTGCCTTGACCTTCGATCAGCACAAAATCGTGATGCTCTTGTTTGGCGACGATCTCTTCCACGGCTCCATTAACAAAGTCGGACACTACACAGTCGATGGGAGCGCCTTCGCCGGTGATCATGATGCCTGTTTGGCCCGTAGCGACGAACTTTGCCGAGTGGCCTCGCTTGCTCAATTCAAGCTGAAGCTCCAATGTTGTAACCATCTTGCCGATACTGCAATCGTTGCCGACGGAGTGAATGCGAATGCACTCGGGTCGGAACGCGTGACACTTGGCTGTCTTCTTGAAATTGTTGCGACGGACATCGACCAATTGGCTACCGGAGATCTTTGCCAACGCAACGTACTCGGCGTCGTCGACCAAGAAGTCGTGAAGCCCAGAAACGATGTCGATTCCACGCTGAATGGCTTGTTTGATGATCGGACGCCAAGCCTCGGGCAGTTTGCCTCCCGGTGTGGCGATACCCAAGTAGATTGAGTCGCAGGTTGGAATCGCATCCAAATTGGCAACGACTGGGACGTTCCCACCCAGAGTGAAGAGGTCGGCTGCCACCTTCCCAGACTCTTTTTGATCGATGACGGCAAGGACTTCACCTTCGCGATACTTGAGAAGGCTCATCGCCGTCTTAGCGTAGAAAGGCGTGGAAAGTCCGTCCGTCAGCAAGGCAATTCGCTGATGGGAGGGCAGCTTGGTCCATTCGAAAGTTGTCATTGTCTTTGCATTTGGCAGCAGATTTGGAGTGAAACTGAGAGGTTTTATCCTATGTCGAATGCACGCAATCGAGAAGGGTGCTGCCAATTTGCCCGTCATCCCGCTAAAGCATGATTGCCGGTTCTCGCTATTTAGGTGAAAATGCACAACGGTTGCGAACAGTACTAAAAATTGTCCCGTATTACCTTGGGTGATACTGGGTGAGTAACACACATAACTTCGTAGGATTGATTAAGAATGAAACGTCTGTGCCTATTTACTTGCGTTCTTGCCTTGGCCACTTTTGTATCGACCGGATGCGAGCCAGCGAAAAAGACTGCTAAGGCTCCAGTGGCTGAGAAAGGTCACGATCACGACCATGGCGATCACAAGCATGCCGAAACGCTTCTGGAAGGCTTTCAACAACTTTCCGATGCCTACACTGCCATCAAGACTGCGATGGAAAAAAGCGATATGGATGCCGCTCATGACCCAATTCACGACCTAGGTCATTTGCTTTCCGAAGATCTCCCCAAGCTGACCAAGAAAAGCTCGTTGGATGACGATACCAAGACCAAGTTGGCGGCCCATTGGAATACACTAATGGACGAGTTCACCAAGTTGGACGATTTCTTTCACGACCGGGGCAAAGCCGATTGGGCCGAGCTCGACAAGAAGATTGCACCTGTGATGGAAGAGCTTAAAGGCCTTGTTAAGTGAGTTCACTCATGTTTGCCGAACGAATCACTGTAGGTCGTGCGTCGATCTACAGTTTTGGGAAAGTCGCATCGTGGGGAGTTTGTATTGCTACCCTGCTTCTAGTTGGCTGCAACAGTGACAGTACTCCGAAGTCCGATGCAAGCTTGCAAAAAAAGCTATTCGTTGCCGCAAAGCCTGAGAGCATCAACTCGATCAAGTCCGTCTACGATGCGTTTCAAGCTGACCAAAAGGTGACAGTAGCTGGACTGATCTATGCAGACGGGATGAATCCCTTCGATCCCAAGCAATCGGTATTCACCATTGTCGATCTTCCCAAGAACAGGCACGAGCACGAGGATCCAGGTGATTGCCCCTTTTGTCGGCATCAACTGAAGAGTGCCAAGATTGCCATCGTGCAAGTCAGCGACGACTCTGGCAAGCCTGTGTCGCAATCTGCGGAAACGCTGCTGGGCTTGAAAAAGAACCAAGAGATTGCTGTATCGGGACCTGTGAGTCAGATCGGCGACACGGTAGTCATCAAGCTGGAGAGCCTCTATGTTCTCTCGAAAGAGGACGCTGACGGCCTGACGCAAGCTTTCTATGCCGATGATCCAGCGGTACAAACCGAGGATGCTGAGAAGTAAAGCGGTCAATCGTTTAACGGCAAGCCGCAGGCGATTTCTTCCTCGTTTAACTGCGTTACGGGCGTTAACGGCAAGCCGCAGGCGACTGCTCGCGTAATCATAGACCGTCACACTCAGTCGCCTTCGGCTTGCCGTTAAACTCACAGATGGCCCTCGGAATATAGCGTCAGACCAACAGTCTCCTGCGGCTTGCCGTTAAACTATTTCCTGCATCAAGCGTCGGCTGGCTTCCTCGGCTCACTTCTTCAGGAGATCCCCCATGTCTTTTCGAACTATCGCGATTGCTGTTTGGCTTTGCTTCATGAGCTCTCTATGTACGGCTCAATCGTTTTTCATCAGCGGGTATGGCGATGGAATCTATTTCAGTTCATTAAGCGCTGACGGTTCGATGACCGAGCCAAGTCTGTTGGCAAAACAAGCCAACGCCTCTTTCTTTTGTTTTCATCCAACGAAGAAAGATCTGATTTACGCAGTTACTGAGACCATGCGCAACGATGCCAACAATCCGGCTTGTGTAGTTGCCTACCGCTTCGATCGAAAATCGGCTCTTCAAGGCGTGACTCCGAAGCTTGAGAGAATCAACAGCCTTCCAGTCAACGGCGACATTCCTTGCCACGTGACCATGGACCCAACGGGCAAGTACTTGATCGTGGCCAACTACACCAACGGATCGGTCGTAGTCTATTCAGTCGACGATGAAGGCAAGATCGTTGCGGAAACTTCCAACGTGGTCCACAAGCTTGTCGACGGCAAAAAGTCGTCCAACGGGCATTGCAGCGCGGTCAGTCCGACTGGCCGTTTTGTATTGGTGGCTGACTTGGGACTAGATCGAGTCTTCGTGTACCAGTTGGACGCTAGTACTGGGAAGCTCACGCCAGCAAGCAATCCATTTTTGAAGCTGGCTGATGGTGCTGGACCACGACATCTGTCTTTTCATCCGAATGGCAAGTTTGTTTTTATCATCAACGAAACCAATTTGACGATGACCAGTGCACGATGGGACGAAGCCACCGGCAAGCTCATCGAAGTCAACACGGTAAACACCGTTCCGCCAGGTACTGTTACCCAAGGCTTCTCAACCGCCGAAGTTTTGGTCCATCCAAGCGGCAAGTTTGTCTTCGGAAGCAATCGCGGTCACGACACGATCGTAACGATGAGCATCGATCAAACATCGGGCGTCATTTCTCGCACAGCCAACACAGCGACTCAAGGCAAGACGCCTCGTAATTTCCGAATCACTCCCGACGGAAAGATGCTGTTGGCTGAAAACCAGTCCAGCGACACGATCTTTTCGTTCATGATCGACCCAACAAATGGCCAACTCACGGCCACTGGAAAGTCTGTTTCGGTCAAGGCACCAGCCTGCATTAAGTTCCTCACGGAATAGACAGATTCTTGACTGCATCAGCCAAAAGGCGTAGCCTGAAGCAACTTTTCAGCGGCTACGCAACTTTTCCTTCTTCTTTTCAAGACTCATATTGGGAACTTCCAATGAACGCAATTGACATTCTGGGTGGTTTACTTGGCGGAGGGTCGAAAGGCCGATCCGGAGGCGGCGGACTGGGAGGCAAGATTCTTGGCGAGTTGCTCAAAGGTGCCACCGGCGGAGGTCTCGCTCCACAACCGGCTCCGGCCCCAGCTCCTCAACCTTCGCGTGGCCGACCAACGTCGACTAGCTCACGGCCCGTCGACATTGAAAGCGAGGCCCGCAGCTTGGAGGAGATGCTGGGCGTGGCAACCGGTTCGTCTCGAACCAATCGCACTGCACCGGAACCATCTTCGTATCGTCCTGCCCCTGAACCCCGCTATCAGCCTCAACAGCGTCCTCAACAACAACGTCCTCAACAGCAGCCAGCGCCAAGCTACCCAACGCAGAGCTTTCCGGCACCCAGCCAACCAAGCTCGCCTTGGCCAAATCAACCGAGCAGTGCTTCGATGACCACGGATGACGAGGCGATCGTACTCATTCGCGCGTTGATCAATGCGGCTAAAGCGGATGGACGAGTCGATACTAACGAGCAGCAGGCCATCCTCAGCCAAGTCCCCAACGATGCTCAGACAATTAACTTCTTAAAGCAAGAGTTTGCTCAGCCCTTGGACGTTCGCGAGTTTGCGTGGAGCGTACCGTTGGGAATGGAAGTCAAAGTCTACACAATGTCGCTAGCCGGCATGCAACTGGACACCAATACCGAAGCTAGGTATCTGCAAGAGTTAGCTCATGGATTGCGGATGGACCCAGATCTTTGTCGCCAGATTCATGCCAAGTATGGCCTCGGCGACATTTTTTAGATCGATTCATCCCAACTCGACGCGTTACGGCTTGTTGCTTTAATCCCAACCCGCTGCGTTAGCGAGGGATTCTTGGCCGTCGCTTAAGACGAGTCAAGAAATCTAGCTCGTGCTAAATGAAATGGTGCTCGTAATCGTACTCGAAAGACCGTCGAGCACGAGCACCGTCTTCGACTGAGCACGAGCACGAAAATCCAAAGAACGAACTCGAATGCCAGATATCCCACCTTCAAAAACTCACCAATTCCCGAGGCCCGAATGAATCTGAATTCCGAAATTTCTTACGTCGTTCAAGCGATCATTCGTGGCCTGCCAACGCTTTTGGCTTGTTTCTTGATTATCGTCATCGCCATCACTCGTTACAGGACTTGCCCAAAAGCAGCTGGATTGGCGATTACGGCTGGAGTGTTGAAATTGCTGGCCTTGTTCTGCTCGATTGGTCTTCCGTACCTATCCAGACTTGTAGCTCGTGGTGGTTCGGATGCCGTACAAACTCTATTCATGGTAGTTGGCTTTGGATTAAGCTTACTAGATGCCGCCGCGTTGATTATGCTAGTGATCGCAGTCTTTATTGAACGGCGTCAGCAGTGAATAATCGAATTTTCGAAGGTGCACATTTGGAATTAGGGGACAAGCCGCAGTCGGTGGTTATCGCCATTGACGGCCCTGCCGGAGCTGGCAAAAGCACCGTCGCCAAGTTATTGGCCAAGTCGCTGGGATTCGAATTCCTGGACACTGGCGCCATGTATCGAGCCGTCACCTATGCGGCCATCACTCGAGGCATCGACCTCAGCGACTCGCAATCAATTTTGATATTGGCCTCCAGTCTGGAAATACAACTGGATGGTAGCAACGTGACACTCAACGGAATCGACATCTCTGAAGCGATTCGTACGCCTGAGGTCGGACAGTCCATTGGCGCCGTAGCCGACAATGTTCAAGTGCGAGCGCTGCTTTCACAGTGGCAACGAGATTGGGCTCGCGGTCGTTGCGTAGTTACGGAAGGTCGTGATCAAGGCAGCGAAGTCTTCAAGGACTCACCCTGCAAGATCTTTCTCGTCGCCAGCAATGAAGAACGCGCTAAGCGTCGCCAAGAGGAGTTGTCCAAAAAAGGTATCGATATCGACCTTGTAGAGATTCTTGATCAGCAAAATCGTCGCGACCATCAAGACCGCATCCGGCCCGTGGGCGCACTGCGACGAGCCGATGACGCGATTGAATTTCATACGGACGGACTTTCTCTAGAACAAGTGGTCGAACAATTGGAAGCGATCATTCACCAGCGGCTTAGTCAACCTACAGCGAAGATCAACGAACCTCATCATCCCAGCTCGCTGTCTAAACAGTCACTTCCGGCGAGTGAGGCTGAATGAGTTCGACAGTAGATTCACCCGCGGATGTCCAGCCTTCGGAAAACGATCGTTCCGAGCGGCGTGGTAAGTCCGATCGACGAAGCAAGAGCGATAGTCAACCCTCGCGCGGTTGGTTCAAGATTCTTTTCTACCAAGTGTTGCGATACTTGGCGCGAATGGTTGGAGTGCTGTTCTTTGATTTGCGATGTTACGGCAGACATCATTTGCACGAAGGGTCGGCGCTGGTTCTGAGCACGCACCAAAGCAATTTCGATCCAGTCTTGGTCGGATTGATGTTTAACGATCGGCTGAACTACTTGGCTCGTCGAACGCTGTTTAAGAATCGACTTTTCGCGGGACTGATCCGCCTGCTCGACGCAATCGAGTTAGACCGAGATCGCAGTGGTCTTGCCGGACTGAAAGAGACACTCAAACGACTAAAAGCCGATCAAAAGGTGCTCGTCTTTCCTGAAGGGACTCGAACACCAGATGGCAAGATTGCCGAATTGAAGCCGGGATTTTTGGCTGTGGCCCGCCGCAGCCAAGTTCCTTTGATCCCGATCGCTATAACTGGTGCCTATGAAGTGCTGCCTCGAGGCAGCAAATTTCCCAGGCGTTACCCGATCCGCCTAGCGATTGGACCACCGGTCAAATTTGAGGATTACAAAAACTTAACCGACAATCAAGCCCTTCAAATGCTTTCAAAACGACTGCATCAATGTTACGGCCAGATTCAACGACTTCGCATAGAGCACGCCTAAACGGCCCCCACCAAAGAACTACGCAGACCATTCTTGGGTTAGTCTTAGATGGTTGGCAAGCTGAATTCAACCGCGAAAACAATTCAAAGGGCAGACAATTCGAAAACATTGTGCCTGCCAAGGAATCGGTCGCGAAACATTTGGGGTGTTAAATGGTTTCTAATAGTCGACAAATTTGTCGCCTGATCTATCGGGCACTTCTCATCCACCCCCAGGAGAATCGATTATGACGTTTCGGCTAATGGCATGTATGACGCTCGCATTGACGGTCTTTGTATCGTCGGCTATTGCTCAAGAAGAAGGCGGAAGACAGCGTGGCCAACGCGGTCAAGGCGGACAGGGTGGCCCAGGTGGTGGAATGGGCTTTGGAATGCGACAAGGGCCAAGTGGCGCAAGTTCCATTTTTCGCATGTTGGGCACTGCTGAAGTACGCAAAGAAGTAGGCGTTACTGACGAAGTCTACGAGACTGTCAGCAAGCAAATGACCGAGATCAATGAAAAGCTCCGCAACCGCGAACTCAGCGAAGAAGATCGCAAGAAGCTTGGCGAAGAAGCCAACACCAAAGCTCAAGAGATTATGGACGAAATCCTAACTCCAGCGAAGCTCAAGCGCCTTAAGGGCCTGTACGCTCAACAATCGCAGGCTCGAGCTGTTCTGAATACTGTAATTGCAAAAGAGATCAGCCTTGCTGACGATAAGCGAGCTGAAATCGAAAAGGCTCTGACCGAACTTACCGAAAAGAACATGGAGAGCTTCCGACAAGGTGGCGGACAAGGCGCTGGAGGTCCTGGTGGATTCCAAGAGATCATGGCCAAAGCTCAAGAAGAGGCTAGTAAGCTCGTCGACAGCAAGCTTTCTGCTGATCAAAAGAAAGCTCTTGAAGAGCTCAAAGGTGAGAAATTCAAGTTCCCAGAGCGCAATTTTGGCGGAGGCCAAGGCGGTCGTGGTGGTCAGGGTGGAGCCCCAGGTGGTCGTCCGCGTGGCGATGGTAACTAACCGCTTGATTCTAGTCCATTAATCAGCTAGCTTGATTCGCCCCGACGGGTCAAGCTTTTGAGGGTAACGAAAATGTTCTCTGTGTTCTGCAAACGCCACTACGCTAAATTCCTTTGGGTCAGCATCTTATGCTGTTCCATGGGTGGCGTTTGCAATGCACTTCAGCCTCCCCAAGACAAACCCGCCCAGCAAGACAAGCCCCAGCGTCCTCAACGCGGCAACAATGATCCGTTCTTTAATGCACTGCTCGAGGCCTTTAAAGATGCCAGCAACAATCGGCGCTATCTTTGGGTCTTGCTCGAACATCCGGCAATACAAGCCGAAATCGGTTTGGATGAGGCTGAGCTAAAGACGCTCGACGAACTGAACCACAAGCACTTCGAGGAACTCAAGGCGATTCGAGAGAAGTACAAAGACAACTTCGACAAAGTAAAAGTGCACGAAGAGTTGGTCGAGCTAATCAACCAACAAGATGCGATCTTTCTCGAGCATGTTTCCAAGAGTTGCGATTTCAAACGCCTAATCGAAATCGACGTTCAAGCTCACGGCACACGAGCTGTGACTCATTCGGAAATTGCTAAGCGAATTGGAATGAGTGCTGAAAGGCTTTCGGAAGTTCGAGCTTTTTGTGACAAACGTCGTCGCGAAGAGATGGAAGAACTGGCTGGAAAAATCCAAGACGTTACGCGCAATCAGGGCTCTGAAGGCGTCAAGAGAGTTCGCGAACTGTTCCGTCAGCTAGACCAGAAACTGAACGACTGCTTGAGAAGCAAGCTTACATCAGTAGAGATTGATGCTCTGAATGAACTCAAAGGCGCTTCGATGGAATTGCCTGAGGATCTCTTTGAGCCTCGACTTCGCGGATCAGGCAATCGACGTCCCGAATCACGCAGCGGTGATAATAAAGATCGCGACAAGAACGGCCAGAGCAAGGACGGCAAAGGCATGGACAAAAAAGACAACTGCCAAAAGTCCTGGAACTTGACTCGGTCAATCACCTGCTGCTAGATCTTCGTAGTGGGATTCGCCAGAATTCCTGTAGCTCGTAGCGGGATTCGCCAGAAATCCTAGCCTCTATCTCGAAGCAACATTCGCCCTGTGAGCTCCACGCGACTTTCCAACCGCACGGATTGTCGCAATTTGCCAATTCTCTCGACCGACTAAAGTGGGTAACTGTTCTTGCAGCTAAAATACGTGGACATGTGCAACGCGTCACACTGTAAATCCACATGCAATCAACAGCCCTGCCTCCAGCTAGCGTTTTTTGATGAACAATCTTGATCTGGCCATTCAGTTCTTTCTTCAATTGGCCATCATTCTGATCGTCTGTCGAATTGTTGGACTGATTGCGGCCAAATTTGGTCAGCCTCAGGTCGTAGCCGAGATGATTGCGGGAGTGCTACTTGGTCCATCGCTGTTTGGTCTGTTCTTTCCTGAAGTTCAATCGTGGATCTTTCCTTGGGATAAGAGCCAACAAACTCGTGACACGCAGAGCTATCTGTTCCCGATCTCACAACTTGGCCTGGCACTCTACATGTTCATTGTGGGTATGGAATTCCGCATGGACATCATCAACGATCGATTGAAGAGCTCAGTCGCTGTTTCGTTTGCCGGAATGGCCGCTCCTTTCGTGCTTGGCGCTGGATTGGCTTGGTACCTGCATGGCCATCCAGAATTAATGCTCTTTCCTGAAAAAGTCCCCTTGGATTCGGCGATGATCTTTCTTGGGGCCTGCATGTGCATTACAGCCTTTCCGATGCTGGCACGAATCATTCACTTTAAGGGACTCGCCGGCACGACGATGGGAACTGTCGCCATCGGAGCTGGAGCGATCGACGATGCGAGCGCCTGGTGCATGCTGGCACTGGTTCTGGCAAAGCTAGACAACGACTGGTCACAGGCTTACTACAACATCGGTGGTGGCATTGGATTCGCTGTCGTGGCCTACGTGGTGATTCGGCCAATTCTCGCGCGTTGCGAACGTTATCTCTCCAAGGACGATTCGCTAACCGATGCAGGTCTAGTCGTTGGCCTGGCACTGATGTGTCTGGGAGCTTGGTGGACCGACTTCATTCACCTGCATGCCGTGTTCGGTGCCTTTGTGATGGGTTCAGTGATGCCTCGACGCATCATGTCCCGTGACCTGATCGCGAGGATTCAGCCTTTGGCCGTGGCCTTGCTGCTTCCACTCTTCTTCACTTACTCGGGACTCAACACCAAGATCGGCCTGATCAATAGCATTCAACTTTGGATTATCTGCGGCGCAGTTTTGGTCGCGGCCGTCATGGGAAAGGGTGTAGCTTGCTGGCTGGCGGCTCGCGCTACTGGCATTCCCAATCGAGAAGCCCTGGGGATAGGCACACTCATGAATGCACGTGGGCTGATGGAGCTGATCATCATCAACATCGGCTTGCAAAAAGGCGTGATCACCGAAAGGCTCTTTGCAACTCTAGTGATCATGGCCGTCATCACTACCCTGATGGCATCACCATTGTTTGAGCTTCTGGTGGGTAGCAAACAGCCTGAGCCGGCGAACTCTGAATCCTAGATGCGGTTTGCGTGGCACGGGTGGCACGCTCTGAGAGGCGAGAGCAGCGAGCCTCGAAGGGCGTGGTTCGCAGGGAGTTTCTAGAGTTCGTCGATGTGCCTGTCCAAGCCATGTCCACGCCCATCAGTTGTTGCTCGCTGCGCTCAGGGCCAATAATCTTTGAGCGTGCCACCTTGAGCTAACTAACAACTTATTGGCACATCAAGTGACTACAATCGTTGCTGGAATCGTCTTATCCATTTCCAAAACTACGGGTAGGATGCCTGCATACCATCGCGCACTCGACCATTGCCAGTCCTCAGGTCGAACCACTAGTTTGCGGCGAACAGGATTAAGGTGAATGTAATTGATCATTTTCGCAAGAGTACTTTGCTCAACAACGTTTCGATCGTACCCGCTACCGGGCTGCCAAAATCTACGTCTAACTCTTTTACCCTCCTTGACCGTGATGCGTTCAAGCCAATCCGGAGCATTGACTTCGATATACTCGATCGCGAGTCTAGCCACCTTCTCCTTGACCTTTCCCATCGCTACTCCGACATTCGCGAGGTTTCCTCGCGGATAAACTAGGACGTGGGCATGTTCGGGCATGATTACGTAAGACCAAAGGTCAAGACTGAATTCCGTACGCGCCCAGTCCAATTGCTCGACAAACCACTGTCGAGTCAGATCGCTTGAGAGAAACTTGAAGCCCCGGTAACACGAAAAAGTCAACTCTCTTGCATTGCTAAGATCTTCTATTCGAACTCGAGTCTTACGAAAAAAAGAATTTCCAGATTTCGAATCTGTGATTTTCATCGCAGGTTACACCTTCGACAATTAGCCCGAGAATTGCATTGACAAATGACCTACTGGATAATTGCAAGATAAGGGTTGATACGCAAGCAATCCTATACCAATCGGTTGTGCTTTCTTCTTCAGTTGTGCTCTTTCAACCCCAACCTTAACGCCCACGTTTGTAGCTAACCACGCCCTTCGAGGCTCGCTGCCCTCGCCTCTCAGAGCGTGCCACCCAAAAGCATGCCTCTCAAAGTGTGCCACCCAGAGCATGCTACATCATCCAGCTTGGCAATCTCTTTTCCGTAAACGCCTTTAGGCCCTCAGCAGCCTCTTCGCTGAATCGAGCCTTCAAGTGCTCGTCGATCGAACTGCCAGCATGTTTCTCGTCATGCCCCTGTTCAAGATGACCATAGGCTTGATGCAACAGATGTTTCGTGTCGATAATCGTTTGTGGTCCACCGGCCAAGATGTTTTGGGCCATTTGCTTCGCGACATCGATCAATGCGTCGGTAGCAACAACACGTTGCAGGATGCCGACTTGCTGAGCCCTCGCAGCACTGATCGGTTCACCGACTAGAAACAGCTCGGCCAAGTCACCTTCGCGGACTTTCGTTTTGAGTACATCACAGATCAGTGCCGGCAGTAAGCCGCGTCTGGCTTCAGGAAAACCAATCTTGCAGTCTTCCGTGCCGATAGCCATGTCGCAAGCGGCAACGACACCTCCGCCTCCGGCATACGCGCCACCATGAACGGCAGCGATAGTGACCAGCGGCCCAAACTTCAGCGACTTCAACGTCTGCGCGACGAGAGTCGCCGATTGTCTTACCAACTGAGCGTCCTGAGCTTCGGCTAAATCCAATCCCGCGCAAAAGACTGGCCCTGCTCCCTTCAATATAACTACTCGAGTTATCTTGTCGCTTGCAAGATCTCTGAGCGATTCAACCAGTTGTTGCATCATCGCAATGTTCAGTGCATTGCGACGCTCAGGACGATTGAGCGTTACGGCTACTAGGCCTCGGCTAATCGGTTCAACAAGAATGGAACTCATGAGCGTCTTTCCTCACAGGCTGCGCGACTAAATGTAGCGATCTATGTGTCGTGGATCTAAAGGTATGCGGCTGACCGGAATATCCGCCAACAAGTCTTGGTAAAGCACGTTATCTGGATCAATCAGCTTGGCACCAATCGCCGCCCATTTGCGATAAAGGTCGGGCGATATGGGCTTACCACTACAATGCAATTGAGCCTCCAAATCCAGCGCCTCGGCGATCTGCAAATACTCGGGTTGGCTCTTATCGAGCGCGATACTGTAGCACATCGAAGCCATCGAATAGCTCAGCTTGTCGAACACGCCACCTTCGTCGCCCAGCAAAAAGCTCTCGTCCATAAAGCTCTTTTGATAACGAGCGATGATCCATAGAATCTTTCTGCCTAAGGCTCGATTGCGTCGAAGTCCTTTGCGAATCAATCGCTCTTTCGCTGCGGACATATTGCGGACTCCATCCAGCGTTCCAACCCATGGATTGAATGAGCCCAAGAATGTCTTAGCAATGAACAGCCCAAAAGCAATCTTCGCTCCCATTCCCGATTTTCCATTGGCTTCGGCTAGCCCAATCGGCTCGAGGTATTTGGCTCGCAGATTGCGAGTCATCGCATTGGGAGCTCCTACGTCAGCCAAGACGGGATTGGGGCCTTCATACACCGTGGCGATCGCGAACTCGTGAATGTTCTCGCCGATGTAATTTTCGATCAGCTCGTCGCCCTCACCATCTGACTGAGCGTGCCCGCGCAGTGCGGCTCGACGTTCGTCGATGTGCACCGATCGACCGCCTTGGATTTGATAGGCGTGGATCGCTGATTCCAGCAGAGCTTTACTCGCGTAGACTTTAGCGATCATTCCCATCGTTTCATCGCGCACACCGTTCGCTGCAAGTCGAAAACAAACATCGCCCAAGATGCGACCAGCCAGTGCGTGACACACGGCTTTGCCCAACCAAGTTTGAATTCGCGGCGATTGGCCAATGGGCTTGCCGAACGTATTGCGAAACGCGACCCAACCACCGAACTTGTTTCGATGCGAGGTCTCGGATCTCTTTTCGATGACCTCAGGATCTTGTACCAACTGAGCCAGCAGCCGGAAGATCTTAGCCGCGCTGTTCACGCAAATGCCACCACGCCCCTTGGCTAACGAGCTAAACGCTTGAGCCAAACCCCGTCCCGCTGGTCCCAATAGGTTCTTCGTCGGAATGGGATAGTCGGTCATTCGGAAGCGAGCATTCCACAAATAGTCAAAGGCACACAGGCGATTGCGAATCATCTTAAAGTGCGGAGTGTCTTGCTTCGGAACTTCGAAGATCATCATCGCCGAGTCGCGGCCTTTGGCGAGGCCTTCGCCGTCGATCTTCAAGATCAAAATGCAAATGCCACCGTAGATCACGTTGGTAATCGGCCACTTCACGCCTGAAACCAAATACTGATCGCCAACTCGCTTAGCAGTCAGAGAAAGCTTGCTCGGGTCCGCTCCTACGCCTGGTTCGGTCAGCGCAAAGGATCCCAGTAGTTCGCCCCGAGCCATCTTTGGAAGGTAATAGTCTTTTTGCTCATCGGTGCCAAAGTCCAACAGGGGAGTCACCGGTCCGAGAAAGTTGTGAACTTCGAACATCACAGCCAAGTCGGGGTGAATCAGCGTGAGAGCTCGAAGTAACGGTCCAAGGTCTCCCAGCTTGGCTCCGCTTCCGGCGTACTGCTTAGGAATCGCTAGCCCAAAGAACCCCAGTCGAGCCAATCCAGTAATGGTATCGTCGTGGAACAACATCTTTTGATGGTCCAGCAGCGTGCCATCCTTCTTCCGCTTCATCAGAAACTCAAGGCACTCCCCCATCGTCTGCGCGACTTCCGTCGTTGGACTGAAGTGTCCGGCGTCCAATTCGATGGCTCGTGCACTTCCAAAAAGCGTGACCAGTGTAGGAGCTTCGCCCGAGAACTGTTGCTCAGCCGCGCGGTCGGCGTCGTCCAGCGTTGCCAGCGAAGCGATTTCGTCCGCTGTCCGTCCGGCCTGAGCTAGGATGAGAGAAATTGCGTCGGTGGTTGCCGGAACTTTATTGGCAGAGCTGTTGTCCGACTTGGTCTCAAGAGTTGACTGCGTCATTGCGATTCTCCCACTGAATGGATCACTTCGAGTAGCAACTGTTCTCTTAGATTTTCTACGACTCTCTAAGGAATTATATCGCACGAAACAGATCGGAGCGGCGAAAGTGGGCAGCTATCCACCGGAAAGAGCGGTTAGTATCAGCAAGGTCTGATGAGGCCCGATCGGCGTGTCCAATTCGTTCAAGTCGCGGACGCTTTGTTGATCGACAAACAAGTTGACGTAGGGATGCAATTGCCCCGAATCGCTTCGAAGAAATGGCCCAATATCAGGGTACCGCTCAATCAACGCATCTATTAACTGACTCACCGTGACCGCATCCACTTCGATTGTAGATTGTTGACCCGTATGGGCACGCAAATTAGCCGGTAGATGAATTCGAGCCATTAGAAAAGGTCCTCAAGAAACCTCGCGGAGTGTTGAACGTGTGTTCGCGAAAGTATAGCGGATGTCGAATTCTCTTTGGCGTGGTCTGGTAGGTCGAACTCCTGCCGGGTTTGACCATGTTGGACTTGGCTGGAAAGATTGATTCAAGTTCAAGTTGACAACTTAAAGTCACGGTTGAAGAAACTTGCTTCGGGAACGACACTCGTTCATGCTTTGGCTTGTTAACTGGATTGCCAACCCTGGTCCTTTCCGGCAGATAAGGACCTACCCGAACAGGACCTACAGCAGAAAACAGACCTAACCCTACAAGTGCCCGCAAGTTGGACAATTGGGACGACGCGAGATCTGCAACTGCTGAGTCATCATGCTTCGCAAATCCATGCGCAAGATTCGTCCCAACAACGGTTCACCTAAACCAGCAATCAACTTGATGGCTTCCATTGCGGCCAAGCACGCCACTGCCCCTGAAACTGCGCCGAACACGGGAAACTGTCGTTTCCAGGTCGGCGGGGCCTCGGGTGTAAAACATCTTAAGCAAGCGGTCTTGCCAGGAATGATCGTGGTCAGATGAGCCTCTAACTCATACATCGAACACTCGACCATCGGCTTGCACTGACCTACCGCCGCGGCGTTCATCGCAAATCGTTCGCTAAACATTGGCGCACAATCGACAACTAGATCTGCTTGAGCCAGTAGTCGATCGGCATTTTCGTCCGAGACATTTTCAGACTCGCATACCAAATTCAAGCGAGGGTTCAGGTCCAGCAACCGCCGTTGTATCGACTCCATCCGCGGCTTGCCTATCCAGTCATGGGTCATCAAGAGCTGACGATTCAAGTCGCCAGGCTGCACATCGCCAGAATGAGCCAAGACCAATTTTCCTATACCGGCAGCGGCAAGCTGGTAGGCGACTAAACCGCCGACGCCTCCCAGACGCGAGATCATCACCGATGCATTCTTGAGCTTGCGTTGCCCAAGTTCGCCAAAGTCGGGCACCCACATCTGCCATTGGTAAACAGCTCGCTCATGCTCTGACAGCTCGGGTAGCTGAGTTAGCTGAGTTGGTTCGGCTAGCTCCGCCATCTCTGACTGCCGAACGAATGAGTCAGACGATTCCGACACTCTGATTGCCTTCCAATTCTTTGCGAAGTCTCAAGGTTAAGTGCAATACCTATGCGAGCAGCTCGGGAATTACCTTTGCGGGCAACACGCCGGTTAGACGCTGATCCAGGCCTTGGAACTTGTAAGTCAATCGTTCGTGGTCAAATCCAAGCAACTGAAGAATGGTGCAATGAAAGTCACGAATATGAATCGGATCTTTGACAATGTTGTACGAAAAATCGTCGGTCTCGCCATAGATCGCTCCACCCTTCGTACCACCGCCGGCCATCCACATGGAAAAACAACGCGGATGGTGATCGCGACCGTAGTTCTCGCGCGATAGCTGTCCTTGGGAGTAGATCGTCCTACCGAACTCACCGCCCCAAATGACCAGCGTGTCGTCGAGCATGCCACGTTGTTCGAGATCTTCCAGCAGTGCATGACAAGGTTGATCAACATCTTTGCACTGGTCCGGCATGCGTTTGCCCAAGTTGCCGTGGTGGTCCCAGTTGTTGTGGTAGATCTGCACGAATCGCACACCACGCTCGCTCAATCGTCGCGCCATCAACACTGTGTTGGCAAACGTGCCAGGCTTGCGAGCCGCTTCTCCGTAAAGATCAAACGTAGCTTGAGTCTCTTGGCTGAGGTCAGTCAGTTCAGGCACGCTGGCTTGCATGCGAAACGCCATTTCGTACTGATGCATGCGAGTCTGTGTCTCGGGATCGCCCATCTGTTGAAAGTTCAACTGATTCAACGCGTTGACGTTGTCGATAGTCTGTTTGCGAATCTCCGATGGAACTCCAGGAGGATTGTTGATGTAGAGGATTGGATCGCCTTTGCTGCGGAACGACACACCTGCATGCTCGCCTGGCAAATATCCGCTGCCCCAAAGTCGCGACGAGATCGCTTGCTCTTG
>CAUJKA010000209.1 GCA_963204965.1 Planctomycetota bacterium
GAGCAGCTCTCGACAAACAAGCTGCCAGGTTAGCCACAGAATTTAACGCTGTTTAGCATTCAATTTTAACGATACCAAAAACATGGCAACGGAGTCGACGCTGCAATAACTATTTTCAGAAGCGTTTTTGTCTCAGTTTAAGCGAACGAGGCAAAACGAAGCGATCGAATGCTAGCTTTAATTCGCAAAGGTGAGTCTCACGTGAATCGGCAGTTCGACAGGTTTGCTTGAATTTGCTCGAAGCATGATTTTGAGGAACGTTCCTGCTCCCGTGCCCGAATAAGTCACTTGGGGTGCATCTTTAGGGACTTCGAAATTGATTGGAATGAGAGTTCGTTTAACTTCCTTTTCTGTCTTTTTCTTCCCCAAGCTGACCTTCAACGTCTCTTTGGCTTCTGGTTGGTCGAGCGTAACTTCGATATTGTCGTGTTCAGGTCCTCGAAGCACTAGCCACAGCGAGGTGGAAAAGCCTTCAGATGGCTTTACATTTTCGATCTTCATGATGCCAGTTTCGGAGTCGTAAAATCGACCTCCGATAATGGTCATATCGCTTACGGATCGACCGCTTACTTTCATTACTAACTTGTCGACATCTTCGCCACCGTTGGTGTGTAGCAGAACATTGCCACTAAATAGCCCGACTCGAATACCAGGCTCGACGTCCAACTTAACTCGATAGGCCTTGAGAGCCTTGACGTGATCGGGATCATCACTAGTAGAAGTGGGTTCCTTGCTGAGCTTCATGAACTTAGCCGTTTCTGGGTTGGACCATTCCAGTATGCCCAGATCGACTCCTTCGGTGTAGCAGAACACAGTGAATTCGCGCGAAGTGCCATTTTCCGAAGTGAAGTCACCCAAGTTGATTTCACTGGGCTTAAAAACGAAGCTATCAATAACGGCCCCTTGAATCTCCAGCTTGATCTCGGAGTGTTGCACGGCGTTGGTCTTGAACGTTGCGGATTGTCCAAAGCTCGCTGAAACGCTCTTTCCGTGCCATTCCAGGTCAATCATCTGCTGCTCGCCAGGCATCAAGACGCCCTTCTCCAGATTTCCGACGGTGCATTTACAGGTCGAACCTGTTTTCTCGATCATCAGCGGCGCAGTGCCCACATTCTTAATAGGGAATTTGTGGGAGAGCTTCGTTCCATGCTTCATGGTTCCAAACTTGTAGACTGTACCTTCTGGAAATTCGACCATTGGCACACCAATGTTCTCAGCCGTGGTCTTCAGTTCTGGCACTTTCGACGAATCTACTAAGTAGAATTGCTCCTGGGTAGAATTACCAAATTTGAAACTACCTAAGGCTGTTCCTAGGACAGTTGCTACTAAGATCAACAATACAATTCGAATCATGCTAAAGATGCCCACGGAATAAACAGTTAGTCTTGCGTTCAACTAAAAATGGTAACTCGAAGTTGGCTAACGGCAATTGCTCATCGGCATCGAAGCTCCGTTTCCAATTTGAAGAGCAGAGCGATACCACAGAATTACTGCTTCTGGTGACTACGAATCCAGTTAATGACCAGTTCAGCTCGCGAATACGGTGCCGAGTCAATTTGTGAAGTTAGATCGGCTGGAGCGTTGGGGGTCCAAATCAGGACGGATTCAATCTTCTGTTCCGCATGGGGGGTGTCGTTGCTCAAAGAGATCGCACGATCAAGTTCGGAGGCTGCCTCTGTGGTTTTTTCCAAAAGGCTCAAGCAATAGGCAGTTTGGACTCGCAGTTGAGCGCTGTGAGGCCTCGCCTGCACGGCTTTTGCGTAGAACTCAGCGGCCTGCTCAAGATATTGCAGCCGACGCGCTGACCCCAAGCGTTCGCTCATCGCCGTCAGTTCCAGCAGTCGATCTCCGGCATATTGCCAAGTCAAAAAAGAGTTCGGCTCGCGCAATGTCCAAGTATTTGTCGCGTCGACAGCGGCGTCGCAGGCCGACTCAAATTCGATTGCGGTACTGGAAGACAGTGCGCCGTCGATCAGAAGTTTCGCTCGATAGCGATCCAGCTCCGAGTTTAACGGATCCTGCTTTCTCGCCTTCTCGACAGCCTGCAGTTGTTGGTCTCGCGAAGAAAAACTCTGGCCAGTAATCGCAGTACTTTGCAGAACGGGCATCCAACTTTGCCATGCGAACCCAACCATGATCAACAGCGCCGCAATCAGCGCTGCCGCATTGAGTTTGAATGAAATAGCCAAGTCACTTGGATTGATCTCGGGCTGTGTAGAATCTTCGGTTGTTTCTAATCGAGAGTATGATCGTGAAGCAGCGATACCAATTAAGATCGGAACCAACAGTCCTCCTGCTTGCCACGATCCGCTGACCAGCAGACAAAGCAGAATGCCCAATGTCGCTGATTGTGCTAAGACAGTTGAGGACGTGAGAAAGTCGTTAATCACTTGCACTGACATCCACACTAGCAACCCAGCGACGCTCATCGCCACAAATAGAGCCACGAGCATTCCGGATTCATATCCGAAGAGATACATGCCCATCCATCCCAGCAATCCACCAAATACCGCGCCGATAACCATCGGAGATCGACTAGAGCCGCTTTCAATTGGCTGGCTGCAATCGCTAGATGGCTTGTGCAACAATCGGAGCATAAGGCACACAACGATCACGATCGCGATTGGAAGTGAACAGGTACTGGCGATATCGAGTATCCAATTATGCGGATCGGCAATCGTCTCGCTGGCCTTGGGTAACATGTACTGCGGATAGATCGCTTGGAAGTTACCCAATCCGACGCCGAACAGCGGTGAATCGGCAATCATCGCGGTCGTAGCTTTCCAGTAGTCCATGCGGAACGCCAAGCTCTTGGTAGCTTCCGTGAAGACCAAGGGATCTCGCTTCCACATCCAACCTGCGCCAACAACACCGATCACAAAGACGCAAACTGCCGCCAGTTTAATCCAGCGAAGGGCCTTGGAGTTCGATAAAAACTGCCCAGGCTTTCCGTATTGCCAAAGAGTGCCCAGAATCAGTGCCCCAATCGCAGT